>PLLI01000074.1:5703-6408 GCA_003140915.1 Candidatus Omnitrophota bacterium | reverse complement strand
CGCCTATCGGCACCATCCGTTCCTTCGAGCCTTTTCCGAATACCTTTATGATCTCAGCTATCAGGTCAACGTCTCTTACGTCGAGCCCCACGAGTTCGCTCACGCGGATGCCCGCTGAGTATATAGTTTCGAGGAGAGCCCTGTCCCTCAACCCGAAGACGTCGTCTTCCGGCGGGCATTGAAGAAGTTTCGCGACTTTGCCCTCATCGAGCACTATGGGCAGTTTTTTGTCTAGTTTCGGAGTGGATATGGCGGTGATGGGATTCGCCTTGATATGCCCTTCCCGATACATGAACCTGAAGAAACTCCGCAGAGAAGCAAGTTTACGCGCTATAGTCCTCTTCGCATAGTTTCGTGCGCGCATCTCGGCAAGGAACTTCCGCAGCATGAGATGGTCTATCGAGGTGATCTCTTTCTCGCCCAGGAACTGTTCGAAGGCTTTCAGGTCTACCAGATAATTGGTTATCGTGTGCGCGGATGAATTCTTCTCGACCTTCAAATAATTTATGAATTTTTCTATGAACCTTTGTATCAAGCGACAGCTTCACCTTCCTTTTCCTTCTCCTCTGTGCCCGGCAGCTTCTTCGACGTGAACGTGCATTTAGGATATTTGGTGCAGCCGAAGAAGGAGCCTCTCGTCGAGCGTCTCTGGACCAGTTCGCCGCCGCATCCGGTGGGACATTTCACTCCAGACGTGATCGATTT
>PLLI01000074.1:0-5661 GCA_003140915.1 Candidatus Omnitrophota bacterium | reverse complement strand
GCCTCGACCGAATGTATGAAAGGCGAGTAGAATGCCTTCAAGACCGTCAGCCAGTCCGCCTCGCCCTCTTCTATCCCGTCGAGCTCATTCTCCATCCTGGCCGTAAACTCCACATCCAGTATCTTCGGGAAATGTTTCATCAATAGCCCTACCACTATCGTGCCGAGTTCAGTCGGATGGAAATAACCGGACTCCCGCCTTACATAATCTCTCGCCGTGATCGTCTGGATGATGGGGGCGTACGTCGAGGGCCTGCCTATACCGAGCTCTTCGAGCGCCTTTACAAGGCTCGCGTCGGAATACCTCGGAGGCGGTTTGGTAAAGTGCTGTGCGGGCAGTAGTTTGAGAAGGTCCAGAGGCAGTCCCACGGAAAGCGCCGGCAGTTTCGTCTTAGGCTCTTCCTCGTCCTCTTTCTCCTTTTCGACTTCATAGACAGCGGTATAGCCGTCGAAGACTACGCTCGTATCGCTCGCTTTGAAAAGGCAATCGTCCGCCTTTATGTCCACAGTCACCTGGGAATATACGGCGGGCGTCATCTGGCTGGCGATGAAACGGTTCCATATCAATTGATAAAGTTTGAGCTGGTCGGGCGATAGAGAATCCTTGACCGAATTCGGTTCCCTCAACGGAAGCGTTGGTCTTATCGCCTCGTGCGCCTCCTGCGCCCCCTTTTTCGATTTATACAGATTCGGCGTATCGGGATAATATTTACTGCCGAAGTCGGCAAGTATGTACTCTTTTGCCGCGGCCTGGGCGTCTTTCGAAATCTTGACCGAGTCGGTTCGCATGTAGGTTATGAGGCCCACCGAGCCCGCGCCGGCTATCTCAACACCTTCATATAGCGTTTGCGCAATGTGCATGGTCCTGGCGCCGGAATATCTTAACTTATTGAACGCCTCCTGCTGAAGCTTGCTCGTAGTGAAAGGCGGATACGCACTTCTCCTCTTTTTGGATTCGCGCACGTCGCTCACCACAAATGCCGAGTGCTTTAGCACTTCGACTATCCTGTCCGCGTCGTGCCTGTGTTTCAGGTCCGCGTCGGCGCCTTTTATCTTATAAAGCTTCGCCAAAAATTTATGCTCGGGGCCGTCTGCCTTGCGCTTGAGCTCCGCCTCTATGCTCCAGTATTCCTGCGGATGAAATTTATTTATCTCACCCTCGCGCTCAACGATGAGGCGCAACGCAACCGACTGGACCCGTCCGGCGCTCAGGCCCCGCGCGACCTTTTTCCATAGGATGGGGCTTATTGAATAACCGACGAGCCTATCGAGGATGCGGCGTGCCTGCTGGGCATTGACGAGGTTGGTATTTATGTCACGCGGATGTTTGAACGCCTCCAGCACCGCGTCTTTCGTTATTTCATCGAATTCGACCCTGTAGCATTTGTTCTTGTCATTGGAGAGCTGATTTTTGAGGTGCCAGCTTATCGCCTCGCCTTCACGGTCAGGGTCGGCCGCCAGATATATGACGGTCTTCGTCTTAGCGTCTTTCTTCAGGGTCGAGAGGTTCTTCCTCCTGTCCGCCATGACGACATACTGCGGCTTGAAATCGTTCTCGACGTCGACGCCGAGCTTCGACTTCGGCAGGTCTATTATGTGGCCCATGCTCGCGACGACTTTGTAGGCGGAACCTAAGAATTTGTTTATCGTCTTGGCCTTTGCCGGTGATTCTACTATTACTAAATTTTTCGCCATTTCACTTTTCCTTCCTCATGAATTGTTTTCCCGGAATCTGCACGATCAGCTTCTTCAGCTCCAGGTTCAATAAAACTTTCGATGCCCTGGCATGCTCCATCCCTGCCTTTTCCAATATCTCGTCCACATACATCGGTTCGTCCGATAAGTTCTTGTAAATTTTGCGTTCGTCATCGGTAAGCGAATTATAAATATAAGCCTTTGTCTGCAGGGAGATCCGCCCGTCCAATTTATCTTTCTCTTTGCCCGAGGCAGGCTCTATTTCGGCAATGGATAACTCTTGCAAAATATCATCGACTGACTGGATGAGGCAAGCTCCATCCCTGATAAGCTCGTTGGTGCCTGAGCTTGTAGCGGACGAGACCTTGCCCGGGACCGCGAATACCGTCCTGCCCTGCTCCGCAGCAAAATTTGCCGTGATCAGCGCACCTGAATTTTTGGCGGCCTCTACGATTACGACGCCAAGGGACAGGCCGCTTATGATACGGTTGCGAGCCGGAAATTGTCCGGGAAACGGTTCAACATCGTTCTCATACTCTGTCACTACGGCTCCTGTCTTCACTATCTCTTCGTACATCTTTTTGTTCTGCGGCGGATATATGTAGTCGTGCCCGCTTCCCATTACCGCGATCGTCCTGCCCTTNNGGAGACGCGCGCCGCGAACCTACTATCGCAATCGCAACGTCATCGCGCTCCAGCAGCGTCCCGTTCACGTATAGCTGCTTCGGCGGAGTATGAATATTCCGCAGATTTTTTGGATATTCCGGATCTTTTAGCGTAATTTTTCTAATCATAATTTCCTGGTGAAATTTTTCGCATCCTACTGGAGAAATCCCCGTAGGGATTCGTGCCGAGCGGGGCCTAAAATTTCGAGAGCAAAATTTTACTAGAACTCCACCGGCAGATCTTTCGGATATGTGACCGTGAATTCGATCGATATTTCCTTCTTCTCTTTCGGCTTAAGCTCTGTCTCCCAAAGCATTACGCCCTCTTTATCCTGGTAGCCTGTTTTCGCCGGCTCCGGCGCAAGCTTCACGTCCTTGACTTCTATCTTATCCGTCTTCGAGACAGGTATGCTGTCGATGAGTTTCAGTTTAACCGGTTTATCCTTAAGGTTCTCAACAGTGATCTTGAACCCGAGCTCTCTTATAACGGTCAGGCGCTCGATCTTTCCAAAGAACGTTTCCTGTGACTTATCCTTTACTTTCTCCCTCTTGATGATAACGTCTCTATCGGCACCGAGATTGATCTCGAACTCTTCACCCGGCTTCTTTTCACTCACGTATGTCTTCCCGACGAATCTTCCGCTGAAATATACGCTCATGGGTGCCGCCAATATCTCCTTGGCGGATGATACGCGGCAGGCAAGGAATGACCTCGCATTAACCTTAGGCACAGCATAGTAATAGAAATTGCCCGTCAGATCCTTTGAGAAGACGGGAAGGATCGTCTCTTTGTCCTGAGATTCTATGTTCACAGGCTGCGGAAAGGCGTATTCAAACGATATGGGAAGTTCCGTGGAGGCCGCCTGGACAAATTCCGCCTGTTTCTGCTCTTCAAGCACCTGAGCGCCATCAACAGCCGTACTCGCGGCAAGCCTAACCCCTTTCAACGCCGCGGCAGATTCCATCGCTTTATCATACGCAAACCGGTTGCTCATTACTCTTCTCTGTACGTCAAGGATCCAGCTCGAAAGCGATGGGAGCTCTGCGCTATGGAGAGGAAGCACGTTAGAGAGAGTCAGTTTGACATTCTTCCAATCCTCGCCCGAAACTTGCGTAATCTTTGCGAACATCGTGAGATCGACGCCTTTAAGGTCCGGGGGGACATCCACTTTATAATAAGGCTGCCATCCGGCGTTCGAGACAAGATAGCTCGCCTGGATGCGCATCTCCTGTTCTTTCTTGGAATTGAAGAGTATCTCTACGGCCCTCTTCACCTTATGGCTGCGGTTCTGCAACATGTCGAGGTCTCTGCGCGCCACATCGATCTCCTTGTCGATCGCTTTTATCTTATCGGCCAGCGCTTCTTTGTCCTTATTGATACCGGCATAGTTCGTCCCAAGAAAATTAAGGGTCTTCTCGAGGTCTTCGGGTTTCGGGAAGACCGTCTTCATGTCCTGCGGGACCTGTACCTTGGCAAAATCGATGAGTGAGCTTAAATAAGCCTCTTTCTTCTGCAGGACATCGGCCTCGTTATTATATGATGACTTTGTCTTGTCCAGGCCCTCCAGCTTGTTCTCCAACGCCTTGATCTGTTCGGTAGGCGCCTCGGGCAAATTAATCTCTTTAAATTGGACGCTATATACTTCGCCGTCACCGAAGACCGTGGCCTGGACGGAATCTTTGTCGATGTTAAATGCGCGGACATCGAGCGATAGTTGCTGAAGGCCCTGGCCAACCTTCGCCTGCGCTTCAACCTGTACCAGCGCCTGATCCGTAAACAGGATAACCTCTTTTATCTCTGAAGGGACGGGCATTTCTTGTGCAAACGCCGATGTCACTGCAAGCGCCAGCATACACATCACTGCGACCGCGCATCTTTTCACAATAACCCTCCTTTTTATTTGGTCCTGCGAATCACCAATCCGAAGAGCGTCCAGCTTATGATCACGATAACGACTGTCAGACTAACTGCGTTCAACACTATAAGTTTGCGCGTGATCGATTCCTTCTCGCGCCTGAATACATCGAGTATGTAATCTTCCTCGCCCGACGTCCGCAGGGCGTGGCCGGCCTTTATCTTCGCCATCATCATCGTTGTAGCTTTATCGTTGAGCGACATCGCCTTTCTTATTAAAGGAAATCCTATGATACCGTAATTGAACGCCAGTATTATCAGTAACGTTATCCCGGTCCAGAGACGCGCGTTTTTTGTCATTGTTTTGCTATCTCCACTATCTTTTCGACGACCTGCCGTATCGTGAGCTTACCCGTATCGATACAGTGATCCGCTTTTGCGTAGAAAGGCGCCCGCTTTGCGAGCAGTGTCCGTATCTTCAGCTTAGGATCCTCGACGTTCAGGAGCGGCCTGTGCTTGTATTTCTTCGTCCGCTCCATTATCGTCTCTTCATCGGCCGTAAGACAGATGACTACGCCGGTCGATTTCAGGTTAGCCAGGTTCTCTTCCCTCATCACCACCCCGCCGCCCGTATCTATCACGAGGCCCTCCATGCCGGATACCTCGCGGATGACATCGCTCTCTACGTCGCGGAAATAGTCCTCGCCCGACTTCGTAAATATCTCGTTTATCGTCCGTTTCTCGCGTTTTTCGATGAGGCCGTCGGTCGAGACGTAACGCATGTTCAGCCTATTCGCGAGCTGTGTCGCAATCGTCGTCTTGCCGGTGCCCATGAATCCCACGAGGACGATGTTCTTCATTTAGAATTTTCTGACCTGTTTCAGATACCCGTCAAAGTTACGCCGCATCTCGCCCAGCGAATCTCCGCCGAACTTCCCGATCAAGGCGTTCGCTATCTCCACCGCAACCACGGATTCGCCTATCACTCCCGCGGCAGGCACGGCACAGGTATCCGAACGCTCGACGGTCGCCTTAAACGCCCTTTTCGTCTTTATATTGACGCTTGCAAGCGGTTTGACCAGCGTCGCGATCGGCTTCATTGCGGCGCGTATCCTGATATCTTCGCCGTTCGTCATGCCGCCTTCTATGCCTCCGGCGTTATTTGTCTTCCTGAAAAACCTTTTATTCTGGGAATAGAATATTTCGTCATGAACACTTGAGCCGCGTTTGGCGGCAAGTTCAAACCCGGCGCCGAAAGAGACACCTTTCACCGCCTGTATCGACATGACGGCACCAGCGAGAATACCGTCGAGGCGCCTGTCCCACTGAACATAGCTGCCGAGACCCGGCGGGACGCCGTTCACGATGATCTCAAATACCCCGCCGAGCGTATCGCCTTCAGATGCGGCCCTGTCTATCTCTTTACACATCAGGCGCGACGCGGCTC
>PLLI01000080.1 GCA_003140915.1 Candidatus Omnitrophota bacterium | reverse complement strand
TGTATTTTTGATATGAGTAGTTATCCCTTGCCAAGACGTCCCCCTTCTTTTCTAAAATTCTTGGTGAGCCATGACAGGACGGCCATCTGCCGTTTTGTCTGGGCTATGGGCCTGGCCGGAACACCCCAGACGATTTCGTCGCTTTTAACGCTGCCGATAACGGCGCTCTTTGCCCCTATGGTCACGTTGTCGCCGATGGTCACGTTGTCAACTATGCCTGCCTGGCCGCCCATGGTAACATTGTCTCCGATAACCGTGCTTCCCGAAATACCGCACTGGGCCGCTATGAGCGCATTCTTCCCGATCCTGACATTGTGCGCTATCTGGCACAGGTTATCTATCTTTGTGCCGGCTCCGATAACGGTGTCGCTCAGAGAGCCCCTGTCTATAGTGGTATTGGAACCTATCTCTACGTCATCTTCGATGATCACTTTGCCGAGCTGGGGGAATTTGTATATTTTACCCTTATCCTTTACATAACCGAAACCGTCAGAACCGATCACTGCGCCGCTGTGCAAGGTCACGTTCTTTTGTAATTTTGTGTTTTCATAGAGCGTAACATTAGGATAAATATGGCAAAACGAACCTATCTCGCAGTTCTTCTTTACCACGGAATTAGATTCTATGATTACATGGTCTCCTATGTTTACGCCTTCCTCTATAGAGACGTTCGGGCCTATCCAGACGGTCTTTCCGACATGCGCCGAATCGGAGACGGTGGCCATGGGATGTATGAACGACCCCCTGTCTTTCGGAGCATTGAACGTGTTATAGATAATAAGGAAAGAAAGCTTCGGATTCGTTACCCTGATAAGGGCCTTAGAGGATTTTCTTGTGGTCGTGTTTGTCAGTATACATGAGGCAGCGCTCTTTTCGGCTCCCGCAAGCTTGTCCTCATCTATGGCGAAAGTGAGGTCGCCCGACTTTGCTTTCTCTATGCCGCTCAAACCTTTGATCTCGATATCGTCGTTGCCTTCTACCATGCCTTCTATAAGCCGTGCCAATTCCCGGATTTTCATATATGTATGTATTGTATCAGAAATATATAAATAAAGATACAAATTTAATATAATTATTTGAAAAATCCTTGATATAATGGGGGCCTGCGCCTATAATACCTTTAAATATGCGAAAAGAGAATAAATGGAAGAAAATAAAGTTTCTATAGAGATCCCGAGTGAAATAAAGTATATAAGAAAAGTCTCGTCCGAGATATTGGAGAGCCTTTCTCCGTACGGGCCCGACGAAAAGAGGCTTTTCGATATAAAACTATGCGCGGAAGAAGCGATCCGCAACGCCATTGTTCACGGCAACCGGGCGGACAAAAAATTACATGTCCGAGTAAGCTACTGGGTAGAAAAAGATAAACTCAATATAGTGGTAGAGGACGAAGGCCCGGGATTTGACCCTGAGAAAGTGCCGGATCCCACTGAAAAAGGCAATATGTTTAAAGAGTCCGGGAGAGGGGTGCGGCTTATCAGAAAACTTATGGATAAGGTTGACTTTAATGAAAAAGGTAATAGAATAAGGATGGAGAAGGCCCTGAAGTAAAGCGCCACTCACAATATGAGGAGAGATGCTATGGCGGTGAAGACGGAATCCAAAAATGGCTTGATGGTATGCCGGGTGGAAGGCGATATAGACATAAGCTGCAGCCCTGACCTCAAAAAAGTGTTCGATAAGCTTATAGCCCAAAAGACGCCGAAGATAGTCATAGAGTTTTCAAAAGTGACTTACGTCGATTCGTCGGGCCTTGCGACCTTGGTAGGGATATTAAAGAATATGCGTTCTTACGGCGGCAGGATGAGGCTCGCGGGGATGTCTACCAAGATAAAGGGCCTTTTCGAAATAACGAAGCTGGATAAACTTTTTGAGATAATGGCAACCGAGGAAGAGGCTATCGCGGGGCTATAGGATGAACTTTGTCGAGCGGATGGGTGGAGGCGTCATAAGAGCGGGCCAGCAGGCCAAAAGTATGCTGGCTCTATTTTTCGATACTCTATACTGGCTCGTGGTCGGTCCTTTCAAGAATAAGTTCGTGAAATCCGACAGCATATTCAGTCAGATGGTCTTCGCGGGGGTGGGTTCGTTCATAATAGCGGCATTCGTGTCGTTCTTTACCGGCATCGTCATCGCGATGCAATCTGCCTACCAGCTGTCGAGATTCGGCGCGAACATCTACGTCGCTCCGATGGTGGCGGTGGGGCTGGCGAGGGAACTGGCACCTGTCCTGACGGCACTGGTGGTTGCCGGCCGCGTCGGCGCGGCTATAGCCGCGGAACTCGGCACGATGAAGGTCACCGAGCAGATAGAGGCGCTCGAGACGATGGCCCTGAACCCGATACGGTTCCTTGTGGTCCCCAGGTTCCTCGCGCTTCTTATCATGCTGCCGTGCCTGACCGTGATGGCGGATATGATCGGGATATTCGGCGGCTTTCTCGTCGGGGTCTTCAACCTCCACCTCGATCCTTACAGGTATATTACCTTCTCATTCAAATTCATGCAATGGAAAGACGTCTACACCGGGCTTGTCAAGAGCGTGGTCTTCGGGATCACGATCTCCATGGTTGGATGCTACACTGGCCTCAAAACACAAGGCGGGGCGGAAGGCGTCGGCAAGTCTACGACGCTGAGCGTTGTTACCAGTTTCATACTTATCATCCTCTTTGATTGTTTATTGACAGGCTTGTTCTACTTTACACAAAAGTAAGAGACGGACATGGACAAAGAAGTAGTCATAAAAGCGGAGAATATTGTAAAGAAATTCGGCGATAGGACCGTCCTGAACGGCATAAACCTGGAAATTTACCGCGGCGAGACATTCGTGATAATGGGCGGTTCCGGCTGCGGTAAGAGCACGTTTTTACGCCACCTCATCGGCGCGTTAAAGCCGGATTCGGGCCGTGTCTCGTTATTGGGAAAAGACCTGAGCGGGCTTAGCGAAGACGCGCTGGACGCGGTGAAGAAGAAGATAGGGATGTCGTTCCAGTCATCGGCGCTCTTCGATTCAATGACCGTGGGAGATAACGTAGCGCTTCCCTTGAAGGAACACGCGAAGCTCGAGCGGAGCGTCATCGATATAGTGGTCAAGATGAAGCTGGAGCTCGTAGGATTGCGCGGGTTCGAGGATCTCATGCCGAGCCAGCTTTCAGGCGGGATGAGAAAGCGCGTGGGGCTGGCGCGCGCCATCGTCATGGATCCCGAGATCGTATTTTACGATGAGCCGACAGCCGGCCTCGACCCTATAGTCTCAGGCGTTATCGACAAGCTCATATTGGACCTGTCGAAGAAACTTGCGATCACGAGCGTTGTGGTCACACATGACATGAAGAGCGTATTCTCCATAGCCGACAGGATAGCGATGCTCTATGAAGGCAGTGTCCTGCAGGTCGGCACGCCGGACGAAATAAGGAAAAGCGATAACCAGATGGTCAAACAATTTGTTTCCGGTTCCCCGGACGGGCCGATAAAGTTCTTCCAGCAGAAAGACGATTATCTCGAACAGTTAATGAAATAGGCGGCAAAAAATATTAAGGAGACTTGACATGAAGATTACCAATGAATTTAAGACGGGCATAATCGGAATAGCGGCTATTATCACCGGAATAATCTTTTACGTGAAGACGACGGATTTCGCTGCCAAGCCGTACAAATTAAAGACTTATTTCAATTATGCCGAAGGCATTAAAGCCGATTCGATAGTGAAGCTCGCCGGCATAGATGTAGGCCGGGTGGAGAAGATAGAATTCAAATATGTGCCGGAGACGAAGATCGAGCTCATTCTCGCCATCGACAGGAAAGCAAGGGTCCACGAGGATTCTATAGCGTTCATCTCGACGTCCGGCATGATCGGCGACGCGTATATCGGCATGACTCCCGGTTCGGCGGATAAGCCGTTCGTAAAGGACGACGCTACGCTCATGAGCGAGGATCCCGTCGAGATGAGGAAGCTGATGAAAAAGGCGGACGCGATCTCGGAGACCCTGGAGAAGACGCTTTCCGAGGTTAAGTCCCTGGTTACGGATAATAAGACAAAGGTCGATAACATAGCGTCGAACCTTGAATCTACCGCCGTTAATTTCAAGGAATTCAGCGAAGACATCAAGCAGCATCCCTGGAAATTATTGATGAAGGGGAAATGAGCCTGAAGTCCTTTAAAAAAGTTTTAATACTTCTCGCACTGCTTCTTGCAATACTCTCTATAAGCGCGATCTCATATTTCAGGTTATTCGATTATTACGAGCTCGGGTCGCTCGACCTGAGGTTCGTCCTACGGACTCCGAAGATCCCCGTCACTGACAAGATAGTTTTCATCGAGATCGGCCAGGATACCATAGACAAACTCGGCAGGTTCCCGTTCGACAGGAACTATCACGCCACCATCATAAAGACGCTCTCCGAGTCCGGAGCGCGGATGATCCTCTTCGATTTTCTTTTCAGCGAGTCCCAGGAGCATGACAAGGAATTGGAGTATGCGCTGAATCAGGCAGGGAATGCCTATCTGCCTTATGCTTTCGATATCGATAAGGCGAAAGGCGGAGACGAATTGACGGGCAGGGGTTATGTGGCAGAATGTCTGGAAGTCCTGGATAAAGAGGCCAAAGGGACCGGCCATATAAACATAATGCCCGACCCGGACGGGAAATTCAGGCGGATACCGCCGTTCATAAAATATGAAGATACGAACTATCCCCACATTGCGTTCCTGATCGGATGCGATTACCTCGGGATACCGCTTAAAAATATAAAGTTCATTCCAGGTAAATGTATAATTTTAAATCCGCATGAAAGGATACCGCTCGACGAAGGCTCCAACATGATAGTGAATTTCGCCGGCAAATGGGGCAGCTCTTATATACACTATTCTTACGTGGATCTCCTCCAGTCTTATTTTGCGAAACAGAACGGCCAGAAACCGATCCTGGATTTAAGAAGCTTTAAAGATAAGATATGTATCGTAGGATTGACAGCGACCGGCACCGGAGATGTTCACCCGACGCCCCTGGAACCGATGTATCCCGGGATGGGGATCCACGCGGAGATCATTAATTCGATCGTCAATAATAAGTTCATCATGCGCGCTTCAAGAGCGGCCAATTTGGCCGTTCTTTTGGTTTTGGGATTTTTGATCTCCGTCGCCATTCTTAAGACAAAACCAATTAAGGGCCTTTTTGTATTACTGTCGGCTCTATTATTGTTTGTACTTATCGCTCTTTTGGCCTTCGATTATTTCGGTCTCTGGATAGACATGGCCTGTCCGATCGGCGTGATGGTCTTGTTATATCTGTCATTCACCTTACGCAAATACGTAATAGAATGGAAGAACAGGCTTCTCTTTGAAAACGAATTGGGCATAGCCAAAAAGATCCAGGAAAGCTTTTTGCCTAAAACAGAGCCGGAGATCGAAGGCGTCGACATATCTGTTTCGATGTTGACGGCGCGCCAGGTGGGCGGAGACCTTTATGATTTCGTCGATTTGGAGCCGGGCAGATTCGGCATCATGATAGGCGATGTCTCGGGAAAGGGTATACCGGCGAGCCTTTTTATGGCGATGGTTGCCGGATCGTTCAAATTCTTTTCGAAACTCAAGTCCGGGCCGAAAGAGGTCCTGACAAATCTCAATTCGAAACTCGTAGCAGAATCCTCTTCGGACCTGTTCGTGACGATGTTCTATGCCGTATTCGACATGAAAGAGAAGGATATAGTCTATTCCAATGGAGGGCATCTTCCTCTTCTTTATGTAAGCCGTGAAGGGAAGACGAAGTTTTTCGATTCAAGCGCCGGCTTGCCTTTAGGGCTGATGGACGGAGAATATTCTACCGAGAAGATCAAATTCAATGAAGGCGGCCTCTTCATATTTTATACGGATGGCGTAACGGAAGCGATGAATTCGAAATCCGAACTTTACGGGAAAGAGCGGCTCGAAAAAATAGCGAAAGCTAACGTAAATCTGCCCTCCCGCGAAGTTTTAAAAGCCATAGCAGATGATGTGCGCAGGTTTGAGCCCAAAACAAAACAGCACGATGATATAACGCTTATCGTTGTTAAGGTTTAAAAAACCCGGCATTTATTATTGACAATGAAATATTAGTGCTGTAATATTAGTATACTATAAAAGCAAAATATCGGGAGGCGAAATTGAGAAAAAAATATAGGATAAATATTTTTTCCATATTTTTTGCTGTAAGCCTGATTACGATCCTTTTGTGCCAGGCCGAAGAGAAAAAAATAAATCCCACTCTTGAAAAAGGCATCGGCCAGTATAAACACGAAAATTACGATGAAGCGCTTGTTACGCTGAAAAAGGCAAGAGACGAAGAGCCCGCGTCGACCCTCGCCGCGTATTATCTGGGCCTCACCTACAAACAGCTCCAAAATTATGGCGAAGCGGTTACGCCTCTCAGAAACGCGGTCACCTACAGCCCGAAAATAAAGGGCGCGCTCATAGAACTTATCGACTGCCTGTATCAATTAAATCAGCTCGACGAGGCCAAGCAATGGATATCCGAGGCTGAAAGAGAAGGAATAAGGCCCGCCCAGATAGCTTTTCTTAAAGGGCTTGTGCTGGTAAAAGCAGGCAGCGTCTCCGACGGGATAGATTCGTTCAAGACAGCCAAGGAACTCGACAGCTCGATGGCGCAGGCCTGTAATTACCAAATAGGCGTGGCTGACCTGAAGGCGAATAAATTCGACGACGCGAAGAAGGTCTTTAGGGATGTAGTCCTGGTCGATCCCTCATCTAATATGGCCAACTACGCCAATGAATATATCGGCGCGCTTTCGAGGCGCGAAGAGGCGGAGAAACCATTCAGGTTCTCTACGGGTTTCGCGTGGCAATATGACGATAACGTCGTCCTGCAGCCGGCGAGCGCAGGCATCGTGACTAACATTACGGACAAGGCCGACTCCAGGGAAGTCTATACAGCCCAGGCCGAATATAACCACAAGTTCAATGATCTTCTGGGCATAAAAGGGCAGTACTTTTTCTATTATGCCAAACAGAATAACCTCGGTTTTTATGATACGTTGTCGAACACGTTCGCGATACAGCCGAGCATCTATTACCAGAACAGCCTCTTTACTTTTCCGTTGGGATGGAGCCTGACGAACGTCGATGATAAATTCTATCTCTCTTCGCCTTCCGCGGCCGGCGTATACAACCTCATGCTTAATGACACGAACATGTTCCAGGCATTCGCGAGGTATCAGGCCTTTGATTATAACTGGCCGCCGATCATTCCTCAGGAGAATAGGGACGGGAGTGAATTGGGCGGCGGCATAGGGTGGTATAGCTTCTTCGCCAAAAATAAAGGTTTTGTCAATCTGAAGTATTCCGCCAACAGGGATTGGACGGACGGGAACAACTGGAATTTCGTGGGGAACAGGATGGCTGTTACAGTCCTCATACCGTTCTGGGATAAGCTGAACTGGACCGTAACCGGAGATTGTTTCCTGCAGGATTTCACGCGGTCCAATTCCATATTCGGCGCGTACAGGAAAGATCAGGTCTACACGCTGTCCACGCTCGTGGCATATAAGTTCTACAAGGATTCCGAAATCCAGGCCCAATACACTTTCGTGAAAGACGATTCCAATCTTGGCATATATTCATACAATCGCAATATCACCAGTATAGGCGTGGAGATAAAATTCTGACATTTCGGGAACCTGGCAGGAGGGTTATCACAATGAAAAAGATATCGGTGTGCGTCTTATCAGTTTTTCTTTGGACATCGTGCGCGTTCGCAGCCGAGGTCGGCAAGGTCACCTACGTCGACGGCAGGGTGGATCTGTTAAAGACGGGATCGGAGTTGGCAGTGCCGATCAGGGAAGGAGAGGTAATTGCCGTCGGAGACAGCATCAGAACGAAGTCCGATTCAAAGGCGGAAATAGCTTTTAAGGATAATTCCGTCGTCCGCATGGCACAGAATTCGAGGGTCGAGGTGAAGGATTACGTCCTTGATAAAGACAATAAAAGAAAAACCGCTACGATAAAACTCGACAGAGGCAAGGCGAGGACAATTATCGCGAAAATGCCGGACGCGGCGGAATTCAACATAGTAACACCGAACGCCGAAGGGAAGGTCAAGGGGTCGGACATATTTACTTTTTATCAGGCCGGTTCGAGCGGCATGCTCGTCGCTGACGGGCGGATGGAGCTTAAAAACATCGCCCATCCCGACGCGAGCCTCCTTGTCTCCGCTGGCAACAGCGCTCTTGTTAATTTCGATGAATCACCCAAGGGTGCGAGGCCGTACATGGATTTGGAAAAGAAGATGTATGAACAGGAGACGCTTATTCCTCCTTCGGCACGGAAACTGGGAGAGACCTCCGTAATTCACGGCGCGGTGGTAAACCTTTCCGGCAAAGTGATGATCACGAAAGGCGCGGCTGCGGCGCGGCCGGTTAATTTAAGCGATATTATCGGCGAAGGAGATTACATAGAGACCGGCGACAGCGGCCTTATCGAGATAAAGTTCGATAACGGCTGCGGGCTCAGTTTAAAGCCCAATACGCAGATCAGGATAACGAGGCTCGTGATAGACCCGAAGACCGGGGAATATCAGAACCTCTTCGAGTCAAGCCAGGGAAAGATAAAGGCGCGTATCGAGAATCTGAAAGGCCGTTCGAGCTTCGAGGTGAAAACTCCGGCTGCAATATGCGGCGCACGCGGGACGTTCATGTACCTTGACATAACTCCGACGATGGCAAAGGCATTCTTTGAGGGCGGCAACGGCTACATAAAGAATCTTATAAGCGGCGCCGAGACGAGCATTGGTATGGGTTATAACGGCTCCACCGATAATCAGGGCCATACATCAAATCCCGCGCCTACCTCTAATGAGGAAAGGGACAACTGGACTCAGGGCTGGAATACCGATAACGGTACGAGCGGATATTCGTCGGGCGGTTCAAACGACAGCCTGGGTAACGTCGGCGATAACTCGGGTGGTAACAATAACATTAATAACGCGAATGATAACAACGGAACAAATGATAAGAACGGTAATCCGGATGTTTACATACCGCCGGAAGGCACGAATTCCAATCCCACTCCTCCGCCGCCGCAGATATCTATTGAGCCTAAATATTTCGACGCTACGAACAACGAAGTTAATTTTGAAGGCATGGATTGGACAGGCAACGACTATGTTCCTTGTTCAGTTAACGGGCTGTTCTCGAATCCGGATAATCTCAATATGTGGAGAGGAGATTTCAGTAAAACGATTGAAGGCGGAAAAATTTTGGGATTTATGGGAGGAACAGACCTTGGTAATTCGTTAAGAGGGCTGCTTCTTGCCATGTATATAAAAGACGGAGACGGGTACTATGAGACCGGTTGGATAAACTCAGAAGATGGCTTTGACCTGATAGGCGAATTTCATCCGGAGACAGGAGATTATAGTGCCGAGGGGAGAATCATCGCCAATCCTCAGGGAGCGACGACGATTGCGCCGGAAGATCTTTATTTCGGCAGTCCATATATCAGGAGCAGCAGTATTGCAGGAAAGATCGCCGGCGATCTATCGGGTATGATGTATGGAGAATCTTTTCAGCTGATAGATGCGTCCATTCCTCAAAATTGGCAGCTGTGGCGCACCGAGCTTAGCGGAACGTATTCACAGCCGCCATCATCGGTATGGAGCGCCGTGGTGGGCGGATCGGACGAATGGCATGACCAGTGGCAGGATGGAGTGAATTACTGGATAGTAAAGCTGAACAGCAGCGATACAGAGTTGGTTGACGGGCAACTCCGTGGAAAAGCTGACGGAACCATCCTGGAATATTATTATACAGGGAATTTCGCTGATAGCAAAATGGGGTCTATTTCGGGCGATGTTATAGGGATCTATAACGCCGGGGCGTGGCAGGCATTGGCATGCGGCGTCAATATAGATACAGAACTTCAATTTGGCGCGCTCCTCGGAGGCACTTTTGGACATTATGATCCGACGCTCAACTATGACACGGCGCCAACGAGGATGGTTTGGGATAACTCTACAGACATCACCGCGGTGTTGGGAGGCACGGAATCTCTTTGGTCAACTGCCCCGCAAGTTACGATAATGGGTGGATTCACCAACCAGGCCGGCCACAAGTTATGGACGACGGATTTATACGGCCGGACCAGTGACGGTGCGGCATTATTAGGAGTAGCCGGCGGCACAGCTCTGGATAATTCGCTGAAAGGCTTATTATACGCGTTTTATATAAGACCGATCGGGGATGGCCAGTATCGTGCCGGTTATATAAGATCGTCTGATATATCCGGTGATTTTTATCCGGGCATAGGAATGTTTGAGGCGGCAGGCAATTTAAGTTTAAACGATTATTTAGATGGAGAGATGCCTACTACGGTTAAACCCGAAGAGCTTTATGATGGCAGTGATAAAATGCAATATAACGGCGCCTCTATTGGCAAGATAAGCGGCCCCGGATTTTCAGGCAGCGTGGAAGCGGAATCTGCCAATATAATTGACCAGAGTTGGAGCTTGTGGAGAGCTGCCTGCGGTGGAAGTTATTCTACGGTACCTACCGGCACTTGGGAAGCGCGCATGGGCGGGATGTCTATTGACGAAAATGCAGTTATCGGTGAAAATGACCATCCGATCGATTCTTACTGGTTGGGAACCGTTTTCGGGGAAGACGGGTGGCAAAATCTTTCCATTGAAATTATTTCTTTGGGCGGTAATCATATCGGTATTGCTGTCGGGCAAGGAACCGGCGCCTATGATCCTGCCTCGAATACTTGGGAAGCGCTGAACATTGGTTTTAGCACGGATGAAACACCGCTTACTTCCAGCGGACGATTCGTGGCACAGGGTTGGAATTTACCGGAAGGCTCTAATTTTGATTTTCATGGTTTAATCGGCTTGATCGGTCCTATCTGGGGCGAAAACAATCCCACTTTTATTTCAATGGGCGAATTTACCCCCCCGGATTCAGCTAATCCTGACAAACAGTTTGTCTGGGCAGTTCAAAAAGAATGGTATTATCCGGGCGGCGCGCTCGCCGGAGAAGATGGGTTTGTAAGCAGATATTATGGCTATAATCCTTCAAAACCTGGAGGCGCTTATTTTTACACCACTTATTCTAATGACGGTAGTGGCGTGGGCGACGGCGTCGGCTCATTCTATGGCCTTGCTGCCGGTGTAGGCGGAGCAGGCAAGTTGAACGGCAAGATATATTCGCTTTACATAGCTCCCGCAGGGGAGACAGGCAGCGAAGCAGGCGTACTTTATGGGGATATATCAGGCGACTACTTTGCAGATATCGGGATCTACCTTTTAAGCGGTGAACTCACCAAAAATTTACATGCTGAAAATATAGGGATATTGCCGGAAGATCTGCGCAGCAGTATCCGCTGGGACATTTTGACGGGAACGGATGATCACGGCAGTTTTTATTTAGGTGAGGCAGAATACGGAGACATATACGCGGAGTCATTTTCGGGGACTACGATGAATATCGCTTCTCAAAATTGGGGCGTTTGGAATCTGGAGATCAGCGGAAGTTATACAGGAAGGCCCTCAGGCGCGGCCGATTGGCAGGTGTATGATCTGACAGGCATGACTTCTCCGTCGGATACAAATTACGTCTGCGGCAGTTGGCTCGGAGGGATCCGCATGTCGGATACTTCTGATGGTGCGAACAACCTTAACGGTAATATAGACGCCATCTGGATAGAGTTACGCAAAGATGGCGTGCTTTCCGGGCGAACTGTAACAGGCGCGGCAACCGGTAATTATATAGAGGTAGATGAAGGAGCGGGGGCCGGAACCTGGCAGGCCGGCGCTGCAGGAGAATGGGTTGAGGCGGCTGCACTTTTAGCTACAACCGACCCGGCGACCAATCAGGAAAATCTCAAGAATTTCAGTAATCTTATCACGGAGAACGAAAAATTCATAAGTATTCCTATAACAACACTGACGGGCAGCGGTTCATTTGCCGCCGGCGGGATAATAAATGGAACGATGAACTTGAATTTATACACGATGAATCCGGCGATGGCGAATGGGATTTGGGCCGCTTTATTCAGCGGAAATTATTCCGGTAATACGGGAAATTCCTGGACATTAAATTTAGCGAACTCGAACGCAAACGCTATTCTTACGGGAACCCAATGGAGTGGCGGCAAGTGGCAGGCAACCGTAAAAGGTAATGCTACTGTTGGTGAAGCGGCCACAACTTTTACAGGTCAAGCCGCCGGCACATATGCAGGAGAAACCAGCGGCACCTTTAGCGGCGCAGGTACAGGTACGTTGAGCAAAGGGTAGTAAGTTTTTAATAAGGAGATCGTATGCCCAACAATTTTAATATGTTCAAAGGCTCAGTGTTGATCATTTTCTCGCTTTGTATGCTATTGCCCGGCTGCGGCAGGTCCAAACCTGTTGACAAGAGCGTGATCGCATATGTAAACAATGAGCCGATATACACCGCGGACCTGAACAGAGAACTGGCGCTTAAGGCGCGGCAGAATCCCATCTTTAAGATCACTCCGGAAACCGAAGCCGCACAATTGGAGAATATCGTAAACAGGAAGCTCATTGTGCAGAAGGCGATGGAAAAAGGGCTCGCCCGCGAAGACAGGTTCGTCAATACGATCAAGACGTATTGGGAGCAGACATTGATAAGGGATTTCATCGAATATAAACAGAGAGAATTCAAAAATTATGTTTTCGCGACCGAAGAAGAGATCAAGAATTACTATGATAATATGTCGAACAAGGAAACGCTTGGAACGCTTGACAAATTAAGACCTGAGATAGCCAAAAGAATCGCGGAAGAGAAAGAGAATAAGTTGTTCGAGGATTGGTTTAAAAAAGAAAAAACGAAGGCCAGGATAAAGATCCTTAAGAAACTGTGAGGGATAATATGCATAAGAGGAAGAACTATTTTATCAAAAAGAAATTCCAGATGAATTTTCTCTCTAAGTTCGTTATCCTGATCTTTCTAGAGGCCATTCTCACCGCGGGCCTCTTCATGTACGTCTCCACCGATACCATAACGACGGGCTATCTCAATTCCACGCTGAGGATCGAGAAGACGCCCGACTTTTTCTTCGTATCGCTTCTCCTGATAGCGCTTATCGCCATCGTAGGGATAGGCATTGCCGCCATGATAATATTTCTTCTTCTTTCGCACCGTATAGCGGGACCTTTATATCACTTCGAGAAAACTTTGAAAGAAGCGGAGGATGGCGATCTGACGGTGAGGATATACCTCAGAAAGACGGACGAGCTGACGAAGCTCAAGGAAGCGATAAACTCGGCCTTAAGCTCCATCGATTCGCGTTTGGGCAGGATCGGGAAAAGTCTCTCCGAAGCGGAAGAACTTCTGTCTAATCCGGACGACTCGCGGGCCGTTTCAAAAGCAAAATCAAAGGTTAATTTGATAAAGGATGAGATCGCCTACTTTAAGGTCAGTCCAATTTCAAAGAGTAAATAATGAAGCGTCTTTTATGCGGTTTCCTTTTACTGAGCGCCTTCTTCTATAATACTCCTTTACTCATGGCCGGGCCGTCCGGCGAATTCAGGACCAGGTATACGACGGTCTACTATTCCGACAAAAAAGATATCGATGATTTTATATGGAAACTAGGCGGCCGGAAGATAGATCTCGGCGCGGCCAGAGACCTCGCGTCAAACAGGATAGACCGGCTCGTCGATAGGGTCGAAGCGATCCTCGACATGCAGCCGAAAGATTTCAGGATAAATATCTTTCTGCATAGAGGGATCCTGGAATCCGAGCGGATAGCCTTTTATGACCATAAAACGAAATCGATCCACATATCGGTCGATTACGCGACGGACGGCGTTGCGGCTCATGAAATAGCGCATGCTGTCATAAATTATCACTTTTCCACGCCACTGCCTGAAAAGATGCAGGAGATACTGACGCAATACGTGGATAAGTATCTGTGGAACGATTATTAAAAGGGGCAGTCGTATGCAGAAAAATCCGGGGTTATTAGAAAAAGAGGCGCACGAATTTCTCTCCCAGGAGAAGATAGGCGAGGCCTATGAGCTCTTCAAAAGAGCGGGATGCCTCTATAAAGAAAAAGGCGCGCACAAGGAAGCCGCGCTATGCCTGGCCTCGGCGGCCGGCTGCTGGGCCGTAAGATCGGGGGAGAGGATGTTCCATAATTCATCCCTGGCTTATGAAGAAGCCGCGAAAGAGGCGGAGCTGTCGGGGGACCTGGAATATGCGTCCTTACTTTACAGGCAGGCGGCCATAAATTTCGAACGGGATATGGAATTTTTCAGTTTCTCCGACTGTTTCTACCGTTCGAGGGAATGCCTCAGAAAATTCTTGACCAGGAGCCTCGTCACACCGCAAAAGATCCATAATATAAGCGCGGCGGGGATAGAGAGAGGGGCGTACGGCATCATGAAGCGGTTCTTTTTATGCCTTTCCCTGACCTTTTCCGCGCTGATCTGGGGGCACGGAGAGCGGCCAGGCAGGGCGTTCTATTCCGGGATCGTCCTTGTCTTTTTGTCCGCTTTCTTTTATATGCAGGGAAATTTAACAAACGGCGCGGTTATTTTTAAGCCGCATTTTTTCCAGGCGCTATATTTCAGCGTGATAACGCTTACGACCGTCGGTTACGGAGATATCACTCCGATAGGTATGACTAAAGTCGTGGCGATGATAGAAGTCCTCTGCGGCATATTCATAGTGCCCATATTCATCGTCGGCCTTTCACGGAAGTTCCTCAGGACCTAATCTTTTAGAAACCCTTTTTATGAAGCAGGCTGTTGTGGATGCCGTATGAGAAATAGACGATAAGGCCCAGGAAGAGCCACACGACGAATCTCACCCACGTGATCCCCGGCAGCCCCGTCATGAGGAATACGCATGACGCCACGCCCAGGAGCGGTATGACAGGGCTGAACGGAACCTTGAAAGGACGATGCCTGGAGGGTTCCTCGACGCGCAGGATAATAATTCCGAAGCATACCAGGACGAACGCGAAGAGCGTACCGATGTTCGTCAGGTCGACCATCTCATCTATATTCGTGAAGGCGGCGATCGAAGCGATGACCACGCCGACGACGATCGTCGTGACGTAAGGCGTCTTGAATTTTTTGTGGACGCTGGCGAATACCGTCGGGAGGAGTCCGTCGCGCGCCATGGAGAAGAATATCCTCGACTGCCCGAGGATGAGGACGAGGAGGACGGCGATGTGGGCCACGATAGATCCGAAAGCGACGATGACGGCGGCCCAGCCGAGGTTGATATGCTGCATGGCCAGCGTCAGGGGCTCCGCCTTTTCATGAGCGAAAGCAGTCTTTAAGAGTGAGAAGGGGACGATGCCGGTGAAGACCGCCGCGACGAGCACGTAGATGATAGTGCAGATAATAAGGGAGCCTATGATGCCGATGGGCATGTCTCTCCTGGGGTTACGAGTCTCTTCCGCGAGTGTAGAGACACAATCAAAACCTATATACGCGAAAAAGACGATGGCGGCGCCTGCTTTTATGCCGGCGAACCCGTTAGGCGCGAACGGCACCCAATTCTGCGGTTTCACGTAGAAAGAACCCAGCGTTACGAAAAATCCGAGCACTAAAAGTTTTATGGTAACCATCACGATATTGAAGCGGGAACTTTGCTTTATACCGAGCACGAGTATGTAGGTTAAAAGTAATACTATAAGGCAGGCAGGGACATTGCATATCAAGGGCAATCCGAAAATATGCGGCGCGCCGTGCACCGCTTCCCAGGCCCTCTGTAATACGGGCTGGAGTTTATCAAATGATACGCCGCTATTAATGGCAAGAGCGGCTTTTGCACAACCATGCATTGCCGAGCGATAGTCGATAATGGACCAGGCCGGCAGGCTTATCCCGAAACCGCGCAAAAGCGCCGTGAAATAACCCGACCAGCTGATCGCGACCGCGATGCTTCCTACACAATATTCGAGCATCAGGTCCCAGCCGATGATCCACGCGACCAGTTCCCCGAACGTCGCGTAAGAATAAGTATAAGCGCTGCCGGAGATCGGCACGAGCGAAGCGAACTCCGCGTAGCAGAGCGCGGCGAAGCAACACGCCAGCGCGGTGATGCCGAATGAAAGTATGAGTGCAGGCCCGGCTCCCGGCCGCAGGGCATCGCCTGCCGCTGCCGTTCCGACCGTGGCAAAGATGCCGGCGCCGATGATGACGCCGACCCCGAGCAAAATGAGCTCAAAAGGGCCGAGGACCTTCTTTAACCTGTGGTCTGGGACGTGGCTCTCCGCCAGTATAGAATTCAGGTCCTTAAGCTTGAATAGTTTGCGTGTAAATCGCTTCATTTTGTCAGCGACTATTTTACTAAAAAAGAGCCTGTTTGTTAACTAAAAAATTATTACAATCTCTTCCTCATATTTGGTATAATTTATTGCTATGAAAATTAAAGCGAAGATCGCCATGGGCAACGGCAAGAAATGGCCTAGAACCGTAGCCCTATATGCATTCGCGGTGGTGGTAGTTGCCTTGGCCACGGGTATGCGATTATGGCTGGAGAAGGCCTTTGGCCCTATGCCGCTCTTCGTCACGTTCTATCCGGCTGTAGCCCTGGTAGCCACGGTCGCTGGCGGCGGGCCGGGAATAGTGGCCACCCTCTTGTCGGCTATGGCAGCCGATTATTGGTCCATCGAACCGGTCGGGAGTTTTGGTGCATTCAAGACGAATGACGCCGTAGCAATGGGTATTTTCGCCGGCACAGGCATCTTGCTGAGTGCCATGATTAAGTATTACCGTCGAGTCCGGGAAAAGTCCATAGAGGCAATGCGTCTGGCCAATAACTACAACCGCAGCCTTCTCGAAGCCTCTCTCGACCCATTAGTTACCATCTCAGCCGATGGTAAGGTCACAGACGTTAACGAAGCCACTATCAAGGCGACAGGGAGGACCAGGCAAGAACTTATAGGTACAGATTTCACATACTATTTCACAGAACCGGAAAAAGCGCGCCAGGGTTACCGGCAGGTCTTTGAGAAAGGTTTTATCACCGACTATCCTTTGACTATACGCCACAAAGACGGCAAGT
Source organism: Candidatus Omnitrophota bacterium (assembly GCA_003140915.1). Taxonomy (GTDB): domain Bacteria; phylum Omnitrophota; class Gorgyraeia; order 2-01-FULL-45-10; family 2-01-FULL-45-10; genus FEN-1322. The sequence continues at coordinate 3,543 of PLLI01000080.1, read as the reverse complement.
TGACCGAGGTCCTCTATAATGCCAGTGTCTATAAAGATACCCGCGGCAATGTCATGGGCATCTTCGCCGCGGCGCGCGACGTGACCTTACTGAAGCAGGCCGAGGCCGAACTAAAGCATTATCACGACCACCTTGAACTCGTGGTGAAACAGCGTACATCCGACCTTGAAGCCACGAACAGGGAACTTACGCTGTCCAATGAAAATCTGGAACAGTTCGCGTATGTTGCCTCTCACGACCTCCAGGAGCCGCTCCGGATGATGGCGAGTTATTCGGAGCTTTTAGAGCGGCGGTATAAATCTAAACTGGATACGGACGCTGATGAATTTATAAGCTATATCGTTGACGGCGCCAAGCGCATGCAGAAGCTGATAAACGACCTTCTGGCGTATTCCCGCATAGGCCGGTCTGATAAGCCCCTTGAAGAGATAGATTGTAATGCCATCCTTAACAGGGTGGTTGGCAGTATGGACGATATGGCTAAAAGCACAGGCGCTCTTATTACGCAGGATAAATTACCCGTATTGATGGGAAATGAAAGTAATTTCATCCAGCTTTTTCAGAATCTTGTAGGTAACGCGATAAAATTCCACGGCCCGGAAGCGCCGCGTGTTCATGTCGGCGCGGCCAAGGGCAGCGACAGGTGGCTCTTCTCTATAAAAGATAACGGGATAGGCATAGAGCCGCAATATCAAGAACGCGTCTTTTTGATATTTCAGCGTCTTCACGGAAGGGATAAATATCCGGGGACGGGCATAGGGCTTTCGATATGCAAAAAGATAGTTGAAACGCAAGGGGGTAACATATGGTTTGAGTCCGAGCAAGGCAAAGGTTCTACGTTCTATTTTACTGTTCCCATGAAAGGAGAGGCTAAAAATGAATAATGGAAATCGTCTTCAACCTATAGAGATATTGCTTGTAGAAGATAATCCCGCAGATGTGCGCTTGACCAGGGAAGCCCTGAAAGAGGGGAAGGTATACAATAATTTAAATGTTGTTACCGACGGTGTAGAGGCTGTCGATTTCCTTTGCAGGAAAGGCAAGTACGCAAAGGCGGTCAGGCCGGACCTCATCCTGCTGGACCTTAACCTGCCAAAGAAAGACGGCCGTGAGGTGCTCAAAGAGATAAAGAACGACGAAGATTTAAAGACCATACCGGTGGTGGTCTTAACGGTCTCCAAGGCGGACGAAGATGTATTAAAAATGTACAAGCTGCACGCGAACTGTTACATCACCAAGCCTGTAGACCTCGCCCAGTTCCTTAACATAGCTAAGGCAATCCAGGAATTTTGGCTTACCATAGTTAAATTGCCGCCTAATGACAGGTGATCAGGCCTGTCCATGAAAAAGAGTTATATGAATATTTTAATGGTCGAAGATAATCCCGGTGATGTGAGGCTGGTATCGGAGATGCTGAAAGAATGCGCCGATGCCAGTTTTAGGATGCTTAATGCCGAGCGGCTTGAGCGGGCTCTGGGGATGCTTTCCAAAGAAAGCGTAGACGTTGTATTGCTGGACCTCAACCTGCCGGATAGCCGCGGGTTAGAAGGGTTGGAAAAGATCGCCGCGGCAAGACCGGACATACCGATAATAGTATTAACAGGGCTTAATGATGAAGCTGTAGGCATGGAGGCCGTTCAGAAACAGGCGGCCGACTACCTAATCAAGGGCCAGATAAACTGCAATCTGCTTGTCCGTAGTATGCGGTATGCCATCGAACGCAAGAAGAATGAAGGGGCATTGAGAGAAAGTGAAGAGCGATATCGCGGATTAGCCGAAGCGGCGCATGATATGATATATATTATCGGTCGCAATGACCGCATTGAGTATGTAAATAGTTACGGGGCAGCTTATCTGGGCTTTGAACCGCGAAAGATCATAGGTCAGGATCGTGCGAAATTCTTTTCTCAGGAAATTGCCGCCGGGCAAGAAGATAGTTTAGAACGGGTTTTCAAGACCGGTAAAGCGAATTATTACGAGAATTCGATGACGGTATCCGGCAGAACTATGTGGCTGGGAACCTGGCTGACGCCCTTGCGCAGGGACGGCGATGTCGGAGCGGTATTGGGAATTTCCCGCGATATCACAGCCCGCAAGGAAGCCGAGGAAGTTTTGGTGCGGGATAAGGATACTTTTGAAAAACTCGTCTGGAAAAGAACGGATGAATTATTTAAGACCCAGATGAAACTGGAACGCTCGAAGCGCCTGTCGGATATAGGCACTCTGGCCGCGACAGTCGCTCACGAGCTGCGCAATCCTCTGGCAGCCATGAACATGGCAGTGGCCAATATCAGGAGAAAAGCGAATAACCCTGCTCTCGAGAAGCACCTCGGCAATATAGAGCGGAAGATATTGGAGTCCGACGATATCATAAATAACCTGTTGTTTTATACGCGGCTGAAATCTCCGAATTATGAAGATATAAAAATATACGATGTCCTCACGGAGTGCGTCGAGGTATCGAAAAAGCAGTTCAAGAAAAAGGTGTTGGTCAAAAAAAGTTTCAATCCGATAAAAAACGTTTCTCTCAAAGCGGATCCCACGCAGATCAAGGAAGTGTTTTGCAATATAATTAACAACGCGCACGACGCCGTTCCGGATTCGAAGGGCAGGATCGAGATAACGGCAACTTGCGACAAAGAGTCTGTTAAATTTGCTTTCAAGGACAATGGCACGGGGATGAGCAAGAATGATATAGAGAGGTTATTTGAACCATTCTTTACCACCAAGACCAGAGGAACGGGCCTTGGCCTTACAGTATGCAAGCAGATAGTGGATATGCACGGCGGCGCGATAGGTATCGAGAGTGAGCAGGATGGGGGGACGACCGTTGCAATAACTTTACCGAGGAGGCATCTGGGAAAGGCGTAAACAAGAAATGGCGGGCATGGATAAAAATAAAAAATTATACTGGTTTGCGGGCATCTTATTGACCGTATTAGGGCTCGCCTTTACGGAAGGGTCGCTGCTCGCTACCACTAAACTTTTCGGAGTAATAAAGGCGACCCTGATAAGGGTGGCCTTTACAATACCTCTGTCATGGCTCGCCATATATCTTTCGGCAAAGACCAATACCAGCGCCCGGGTCAGGAACTGGATTTCGAAAAAACAGGCCGAACTCTCCGGGAGGGCGCGGGCTGCCGTTGCCGGCGGGGAGTTTTTTATGATATTGACTACAACGATATTTTTAGGCCCGATACTTGCCTCTATCCTGATGGTCATGATCGGCATTCAAGGCAAAAGGGTATATTTATACGCGGCCCTATGTGCTATTCTCTGCGCCTGGGCATGGTCGTGTTTCTATGGCGGTGTATGCTGGGGATTCGAAAAGATCTTCTTCAAATAGATTTTATTTATGACGCCCAAATCTGATCAACGCTTTTTTGCTTTTGGTGTTAACGTCAGAGGAAGGAAAACAGTCCCGCCGAAGGCGGGACGTTAGAAGGAAACCTTAGGTTTCCTTCTAAGGAGTAAAAATCGAATAAGGTTTGCATCCGCGCTGAAATGAGATTTTTACAACGCGCCTGTAGCTCAATTGGATAG
>PLLI01000031.1 GCA_003140915.1 Candidatus Omnitrophota bacterium | reverse complement strand
GCTCCGTGAAAGGCGAGGTCATCAGCTCCACGTTCGATGAACCGGCAGAGCGCCATATACAGGTGGCCGAGATAGTGTTGGAGAAGGCGAAGAGGCTCGTTGAGTCTAAGAAGGACGTCGTGATATTGCTCGATTCGATCACGCGCCTGGCGCGCGCCTACAATTCGTGCGTGCCGCATTCGGGGAAGATACTCTCGGGAGGCGTCGATTCGAATGCGCTCCAGAAGCCGAAGAGGTTCTTCGGGGCGGCCCGTAACATAGAGGAAGGCGGTTCGCTCACCATCATCGCGACCGCGCTCGTCGATACGGGCTCGAGGATGGACGAAGTCATCTTCGAAGAGTTTAAGGGCACGGGCAACATGGAACTGCAGATGGACAGGAACCTCTTCCAGAAGAGGATATATCCGGCGATCGATATCAAGCGGTCGAATACGCGTAAAGAGGAACTGCTCGTCCATCCGGACGAGTTAAAGCGCATATGGTTGATGAGAAAAGTCTTGAACGAGCTGAATTCGGACGAGGCGATGCAGCTTTTGATAGAGAAGCTGTCGAAGTCGAAGACGAACGCCGAATTCCTGATGTCAATGAACCAGAAATAATAAAGGTCCGGATTTTGGCAGAGCAAAATCCGGACATATCAAACTGCATGATAAACCCAAAATTTTCTCTGACAAATTTTGGGCAAGGAGAGGGAAAATGAAAGACAAGATACACCCTGAATATAAGGAAACTACGATCGCGTGTGTGTGCGGGGAGGTCATCCATACCCGCTCGACAAAGCAGAATATCCACGTCGATATCTGCTCGAAGTGCCACCCGTTCTTTACCGGCAAGCAAAAGCTCGTCGATGCCGCAGGTCGAGTGGAGAAGTTCACGAAGAGATATGCAGGCAAAGTCCAGTCTAAGTCAAAAAAGGCGGAAGCGGCTCCAAAATCAGAAGAGTCGCCGAAGGAAGAAAAGAAATAACCGGTGATGATATTTACTAAGGTAATAGAAGAGAAGAAGAAGCGTTACGAGAGGCTTCAGGAGATGTTGGCGGATCCCAAGGTGATCGCGAATGCTTCCGAATATCAGGTTCTCGCGAAAGAGCTCGCAAGCCTTACGCCTATCATGAACGCTTACAATAATTACTTGAGGATCTCTAAGGACATAAAAGACCTCGACAAGGTCCTGGATGAGAAGACGCATGCCCACGACAAAGAGTTCCTTCTTCTTGCTGAAGAGGAAAAGCACAAACTCGAAAAAGACCTGAAAGAGACGGAGGCCCGGATCGAAGAGTTGCTATTGGAAAAAGAGTCCGGGGGCGACAGGGGTATTATCATGGAAATCAGGGCAGGCACCGGAGGGCTTGAGGCGAGCCTTTTTGCCGCGGACCTCTTACGCATGTATTCGAAATACGCGGTCAAAAAAGGCTGGAAAGTGGAGTTGATCGACTCGAGCACCACTGAAAAGGGCGGCTACAAGGAAGTTGTATTCTCCATTTCAGGAAAGGGCGTTTACGGCGCGCTCAAATTCGAGAGCGGCACTCATAGGGTCCAGCGCGTTCCGGAGACGGAGGCGTCGGGGCGGATCCATACGTCCGCGGCCACGGTAGCGGTATTGCCCGAGGCCGAAGAGGTCGATATCGACATCAGGCCCGAGGACCTGAAGGTAGATGTTTTTCGCTCAGGCGGCGCCGGCGGCCAGGGCGTGAACAGGACTGATTCGGCGGTGCGGCTCACGTATTTACCTACGGGGTTGGTCGTTACGTGCCAGGACGAGCGCTCCCAGCTCAAGAATAAGGCCAAGGCATTGCGGGTGCTTCGGGCGAGGCTGTATGACTCGAGACGCGCCGAGCAGGATAGGAAAATATCCCAGGAAAGGCGCGCGCAGGTCGGCTCGGGAGACAGGTCAGAAAAGATACGGACCTATAATTTCCCGGACAGGCGCATCACCGACCACAGGATAGGGTTCACGGCCCATAATATGGAAGATGTCCTGGAGGGCGAGCTCGACGAATTAATAAATGCGTTAAAATCGGAAGAGAAACAGTTAAGGATAAAGGCGGCGACAGTATGAAGACGATCGAACCATTCACGCCGATACAATACATAATAGGGCATACCGAATTTTGCGGGTTTGATATTGCTGTGAACAAAGACGTACTGATACCGCGGCCGGAGACGGAGTTGTTGGTCCAGGCTGTGCTCGACCTGTCCTACACCCTACAACCTACATCCCACAACCTGAATATTCTCGATCTCTGCACGGGATCAGGCAACATAGCAATTGCGTTGACAAAAGGTATATCTGACTGTAGAATAGTCGCTTCCGATATTTCTCAGGATGCGCTTGAAGTCGCCCGGTCAAACGCAGGCCGGCATGGCTTGTCATATAGGATAGAGTTCATCCAAAGTGATCTTTTTCTTAATATTAAAGACAAATTTGATATCATAGTATCCAATCCTCCGTACATAGCGCAGTTTGAATTCGAAACGTTGCAGAAAGAAGTCTTGAAAGAGCCCATCTTAGCTCTGGACGGCGGAGAGGATGGGCTCGACTTTTACCGAAAGATCGTCCGGTCCGCGCCCGATCATTTAAGGCCGGGCGGGCATATTCTCTTTGAGTTAGGTTTCGGCCAGGCAAGCGAGATCCAGAAGATAATAGAGGCCGGCGGGCACTTTAAAATAGCGGAAATAAGAAAAGACTTTAACGATATCGACAGGGTCGTAATAACCAAATGGATAAATTAGTAATCGAGGGCGGCAGGAGATTGAGCGGCACCGTTACCATAAGCGGCGCAAAGAACGCGTGCCTGCCGATACTCGCGGCAACGCTTCTCTCCGACGATAGATCGGTCATCAGGAATATCCCCGCCTTGCGGGACATGTCAACGATGCTGAAGATATTGAAGAATTTTGGCGTCAGGGCCCAGCAGGAAGGTTCGGCCGTTACGGTAGAGCCGCATGGTTATAAAAAATATATTGCACCGTATGAGCAGGTCAGCACGATGCGCGCCTCGGTCTGCGTCCTGGGGCCGCTCCTTGCCAAACAGCGCAGGGCGGAGGTCTCGTTCCCCGGCGGCTGCGTTATCGGACCGAGGCCCATAGACCTCCACATCAAAGGATTGAAGGCCCTCGGGGCGAAGATCAGGGTCGAGCGCGGATATATACTCGCAGACGGCAGAAATTTAAAAGGCGGCAACGTATACCTCGGCGGCCATTTCGGGTCGAGCGTCCTTGCCACCGCCAACGTGATGATGGCGGCCACGCTCGCTAAAGGCGAGACGGTCATTGAGAACGCGGCGTGCGAACCGGAAGTCGTGGACCTCACGCACTTCCTTATAAAGATGGGCGCGCGGATCAAGGGTGTCGCGACGCACAGGCTTGTCATAGAAGGCGTGAAGAAGCTTCACGGAGCGGAACATTCGGTCATTCCCGACCGCATAGAAGCGGGGACTTATATTCTGGCTGCGGCAGCGACCAAAGGCGACATCACGCTGAAGGACGTCATTCCCGACCACATGGTAGCGCTGATAGATAAGCTTACAGAAGCCGGCCTGGAGATGAAGAAAATCCCGGGCGGCATCAGGGTGCGGTATGTCAGAAAATTACGGCCGATGGATATAACGACGCTGCCGTACCCGGGTTTCCCGACGGACATGCAGGCGCAGTTCATGAGCCTCATGGCGGTCACGGACGGCATAAGCGTCATAACCGAAAAGATATATCCGGAAAGGTTCATTCATATAAGCGAGCTGAACAGGATGGGCGCCGACATATTGCTGGAAGGCGCGAGCGCGATCGTGAAGGGCGTGAAGAATCTGAGCGGTGCGCCTGTGATGGCGTCCGATCTTAGGGCTTCGGCCGCGCTGGTCCTGGCAGGGCTCGTAGCAAAGGGCAGGACCGACGTGCAGAGGATATACCATCTTGACAGGGGATATGAGAAGATAGAAGAGAAACTCCTGAAACTTGGAGCGAAAGTATGGAGAGAAAAAGATAAATAGGAGGGGTGCAATGCCAGCAGTGATAAGATTGACGAGAACGGGGGCTTTGAAGAAGCCGGTCCACAGGATAGTGGTGATCGATAAGACAAGAGCCAGGGACGGCAGGCCGATCGAATATCTCGGCTACTACGATCCGAAGACGAACCCCGCGACTGTAAAGGTTAAAAAAGAGCGGGCGGAATATTGGCTGGGCGTGGGTGCTTTGCCGTCGCCGGCCGTGCGGACGCTACTGAAGAAGCAGGGGATCAAAGCGTAATAAAGATGAGAATTGACGTCCTGACGCTTTTTCCCAAGATGTTCGAGAACGTGCTCGGTGAATCGATATTAAAACGGGCGCAAGCTAAGGGCCTTGCCGAGATAAGAGTGCACAACCTGCGTGACTGGACGTCGGACGCTCACCGCAGCGCTGATGATAAACCTTTCGGCGGCGGCGCTGGGATGGTAATGAAGGTCGAGCCGGTCTATGAAGCGCTCGAAGAACTGAGCGGCAAGTCAAAAGTAATATTGCTAACCCCGCAGGGGAAAAGACTCGAACAGGGGTTAGTTAAAAGATTAGCGAAAGAAAAGAGGCTCGTTCTCATCTGCGGGCATTACGAAGGCGTTGACGAGCGCATAAGGGAACTTGCAGACGAAGAGATATCGATAGGCGATTATGTATTGACGTGCGGGGAGCTTCCCGCACTCGTCCTGATAGATTCTGTAGTGCGATTGATTCCCGGCGTATTGGGCGATGACGAATCGGCAAAGTTCGAATCGTTCGAAAACGGAATGCTGGAATACCCGCAATATACGCGGCCGGCGGTATTCAAAGGTAAGTCGGTGCCGCAGGTCCTTCTGAGCGGGAACCATAAAAATATAGAAGATTGGCGGAAACGCGAAGCGTTAAAGAGGACGCGGGAACGAAGGCCGGATTTGCTCAGAAAAACAAAAAATTAGGGTGTAGGGTGTAGGGTGTAGGAAAAAAATCCTAAACCCTATACCCTAAACCCCATACCCTATCATGTATACAAAAGGAGACAATGAGATGAATAAAATGCTGAAGTTGGTCGAATCGAAATTCCTGAAGAAGGACATACCGCAATTCAATATCGGCGATACAGTCGACGTCCAGATGAAGATCGTCGAAGAAGGCAAATCGCGCATCCAGACGTTCGAGGGCATTGTCATCGCCCGCGCCGGTTCCGGCCTGACCGAGACGTTCACCGTCCGCAAGGTCTCATACGGCGAAGGCGTCGAGATGGTATTCCCGCTGCATTCACCTTCCATCGACAAGATAAAAGTTATGAAGAAGGGTGATGTTAGAAGGGCAAAGCTCTATTACCTGAAGAGAAAAGTCGGAAAAGAGACTAAGGTTGAAGAGAAGATCACTCATGCCGAAGGGCAGGCAGATCCTCAGGTTCGAGAGGAACCTAAGAAGTAGCGGCCACAGGCTGATCGCCGGTGTCGATGAGGCGGGCCGGGGGCCCCTGGCAGGGCCTGTCGTCGCGGGCGCCGTAATTTTAAAAAAATTCGATTTCACCTGCGAGATAAACGATTCGAAACAGCTTTCAAAGAAGAAGCGCGAGCTGGCTTACGAAGAGATACTTGAAAAATCTATCGTCGGAGTCGGAATAGTCGGCGAGAAGACGATAGATGAAATAAACATCTACCGCGCCACCCTCAAGGCCATGGAGATGGCCATAGCAAACCTCGATATCCCTCCTGATTACGTGATCGTTGACGGCAGGATGAAACTTGTCACGAAATGTCCCGTAAAGTGCATCATTAAAGGCGATTGCAAGAGCATGTCGATCGCAGCCGCCTCGATAATCGCGAAAGTCACCCGCGATAGCCTTATGTTAAAATACGACAGAGAGTATCCGCAATACGGTTTTGCCAGGCACAGGTCCTACGGCACGCGCCTCCACAAAGAGACCCTCAAAAAATTCGGCCCATCCCCGATCCATCGTTACAGTTACCAGCCGGTCAAAGACTCTTTAGTTTAATTCTATTGACCACTCTCTCTATTTATATTAAAATGATAACTCCTTAATTACCTCATATACTATTAGGATATTATAGCGCAATGAAAAGCGATGTANNACTGATCTCGTCTATTGCAGAAGAGCTGGGCATACCTAAGAAATATATAGAGGCATACGGCGACCACAAAGCAAAAGTCCGCATAGATATCCTCAAAACATTAAAGCCCCGGAAAAAATCTAAATACATAGTCGTAACGGGAATCACACCTACCCATCTGGGTGAGGGTAAAACCGTTACTGCTATCGGCCTTGCGATGGCGCTCAATAGGTTCCATAAGCGGACCATAGCGTGTTTAAGGCAGCCTTCGATGGGGCCTTTCTTCGGCGTGAAAGGCGGCGGCGTCGGCGGAGGTTATTCGCAGGTCGCGCCCGAAGACGACATTAACCTTCACCTCACCGGCGACATCCATGCTGTTACCCAGGCGCACAACCTGGCGGCGTCATTCCTCGACAACCATCTTTATAGGGGCAACAAACTCAATATCGATCTGAAGAAGATATATTGGCGCCGTGTCGTGGACGTCAATGACCGCGCCCTGCGTAATGTGAGGATAAGCTTAGGCGGCGGCGAGGCAGGTGTCGAGCGCGATACTGGTTTTGACATTACAGCCGCGAGCGAAATCATGGCGATCCTGGCTTTGACGGAATCGATACCGGATATGCGCAAGCGGCTCGGCAGGATAGTGCTGGCGCTGACGACGAATGCAAAGCCGGTTACGTGCGATGACGTGAAGGTTGCCGGTTCAATGGCCGCTATCCTGACGGACGCGATAAACCCAAACCTTGTCCAGACGATCGAAAATACGCCTGTCTTTATTCACACAGGGCCGTTCGCGAATATCACGCACGGCAACAGCTCGATACTCGCCGACAGGATGGCGCTGGGTCTTGCCGACTACGTAGTAACGGAGTCAGGTTTTGGCGCGGACGCCGGATTGGAAAAATTCGTTAATATCAAATGCAGGGCGAGTGGGCTGGCGCCGTCTTGCGCGGTGCTCGTGGCTTCTGTAAGGGCTCTCAAGATACATTCCGGTATGCTAAAGATGGTCGTGGGCAGGCCTCTCGGAAAGGAATTCTACTCGGAAAATCTGGATGCGCTGGAGATGGGCTGCCCGAATCTGGAAAAACAGATAGAGAACGTGCGGCTCTACGGCATACCATGCGTCGTCGCGATAAACCGCTTTGCTGCCGATACTGACCGCGAGATCGAGCTCGTCAAGCGCAAGGCCCTAGATGCGGGCGCGTTCCACTGCGTAGAGAGCGAGGTCCACCGCTACGGCTCGAAAGGCGGCATGAAACTGGCCAAAGCGGTCGAGGAGGCGTGCGACGCCAATAGCGGATTCAGTTTTCTATATCCATCTGAGATGCCGATAAAAGAGAAGATCGAGACTATTGCGAAGAAAATGTATGGCGCGAAATCCGTCCACTTCGAGGAAGCGGCGGAGGAAAATTTAAAATTATATAAGAAATTGGGATTTTCGGATCTTCCGGTGTGCATGGCGAAGACACACCTGTCGCTGTCGCACGACCCGAAGGCCAAGGGAAGCCCGCGGAACTTCGTCCTGCCCGTGAGGGACGTGAAACCTTCGATAGGCGCAGGCTTTTTATACGCGCTCTGCGGGCGTATGCTGACCATGCCGAGCCTTCCTTCCAGGCCGGTGGGCGAGCATATCGATATAGATTCGAAAGGGAGGCTCAAATATGTATAATGAACGGCCCTTGCGCGAATATTTGAACGATCTTGCGGCACGAAAGCCTGCCCCGGGCGGGGGAAGCGCTGCGGCATTGTCAGCGTCAATAGGGACTGCACTCATGTCGATGGTCGCGAACTACACGGCCGGCAACCCGAAATATAAGGAGAGTGAAGCGCGGATGGCCGAGATCCTGAAAAGGGCGGAGAAGTGCCGGAGAGATCTTCAAGCGCTGGTTGATAGAGATGTTCTGGCATATGAAAAACTCTCGGCAGGGATAAAGAACGTGAGTAAAGATTCTCCAGAATTTGACGATCTCTACAAGGAAGCGTCTAAACCGCCGTTCGAAATATGCATGATAACCAGCCATGCGCTCGGGCTTTGCAAGGATCTTGCCGCATATGGCAATAAAAACCTGATAACGGATACTGCGATAGCGGCAATACTTATAGAGGGCGCGTTCTTCTCCGCAAAATTCAACGTTTACATAAATCTGAAATACATTAAGGATATCGATTATGTAGGGGAAATCCACAGGATATTGGCGCCTTTGGAGAAGTCGATGCCGGAATTGAAGGAAGAGATACTGGAAATGTGTGAGGACGTAATAAAGTAGGGTGTAGAGTGTAGGGTGTAGGGAAAAATCGGAGGAATAAATGTCGGCAAAGTTATTAGAAGGTAAAGCGGTTGCGGAAAATTTAAAAGCGAAGATCAAGGCCGAGGTTGAGGCGCTGAAAGCTAAACACGGCAAAACACCGAAACTATTGGCTCTGCAGATGTGCGAGAACGCATCATCGGCAGTATATGTCAAGGCACAGAAGAAGGTTGCGGAGGCGCTCGGCATAGAATACGAGCTCAGGACCGTCCCTGATTCGATAGCGCAAGGCGAGGCGGAAGGCCTGATAAAGAGTTTGAATAATGACGCGAATGTTACGGCGGTCATCTTACAGCTTCCGGTGCCGAAGGCGATCGACGCCAAGCGCCTGGTGAACCTGATAGTGCCCGAAAAGGATGCCGAGGGCATGCATCCTCAGAACCTCGGCAAGATTTTGTTAGGGCAGTACAGGATCGGGCCGTGCACGGCAATGGCTGTGATGGAACTTCTGGAATCGACAAAAGTTAATCTGTACGGGAAAGAGGCCGTGATAGTGGGCCATTCGGAGATAGTGGGTAAGCCGCTCTCTTTGATGCTCCTCAATAAATTTGCGACGACGACCGTTTGCCATATTGCGACGGGCGAGCGCGGGATCCTGCCCGAGCATGTCAAGCAGGCCGAAGTTTTGATAGTTGCGGTCGGCAAGGCCGGTATCGTGAAGGGTGATTGGATCAAGCCGGGCGCTATCGTCGTGGACGTGGGAATAAACCGCGTCGGTGATAAGATAGTCGGCGACGTAGAATTCGAAGGCGCATCCCAGAAGGCGTCGTATATAACGCCGGTTCCGGGCGGCGTCGGGCCAATCACGACGACTATACTCATGAGGAATACGGTGGAATTGTTCAAAGGGCAATTGAAATGACTTTCTGCGAAAAGATAGAGCAGGGCAAATTTCTGGTCACAAGCGAAATAGGGCCGCCGAAGGGCACTGACTTAAAAGAGATGCTCGAGGACGCGGAGCTGATCCGCTCGCGCGTCG
>PLLI01000122.1 GCA_003140915.1 Candidatus Omnitrophota bacterium | reverse complement strand
CCTCCCGGCAAATAATTGACCTCCGCGATATTTCCGTTATCGAATGTGATCCTCGAGGAGATTATGTCGTCCAGGCCGGTATTATAATAGAGGAATTCCGTCCCGGCGCCGAACGTCGAAAATAGCTCCGTGTCATATTTCAGGAGGGGATTATCCGTGCCATAAATGAATGCGTAATTATAATCCTGGATGCCGGTGGAAGACTCTGCCAGATAGGTCCGGCCGATGCCGCCTGTATAACTCTCATTATAGTATCCGTATTGCACGTTGTCGCTCGCGTCCGGGCTGTATAGATATCTCGTCTCGAGAAGGTTTGTCGGGTAGAAAGAATACCTGATAACGTTATCCAGGTCAGGCGTGTAGAGCCATTTCGACTGCAGGTTCCCGGATTCGTAATAGTCATATTGGATGACGTTGTATGCATCAGGCGACGCGAACTTCTTCGATTCGGTGTTCCCTGCCTCATAATAGTCATACCGGATGACGTTATAGGCGTCAGGATTGAGGAGCCAGTACGTCTTCACGGCTCCTGAGGTATACCAGTCATAGGATAGCGCTTTAAACGCATCCACCATCCCCCACCCGGAATATGGATCCCAACCGAGAGTAAACCGAGAATCACCCGGAATATATATATCGTATGAAGAGAATTTGAGGCGTGTTTTGAAATCCTCGAAGGTCATATCCGGGTCCTCGGAGAGTATGAGCGCCGCAAGGCCGGCTACAAAAGGCGCCGCCATGGACGTTCCCGACAAGAGTATATACTGGCTGTTCTGATCGCCTCCCGGCAGGACGCCGCCCGGGATAGTGGTGCCTGCAGCTCTCAAAGAGAGGATGCCGTCAAACGAAGTGCTCCCCTCCCCGCCGGGCGCGACCACATCCAGCGTGGGGCCGTAATTCGAATATTGCGCCACATCATCCTGGGAATCGATAGAGCCTACGGTAATGACATAAGGAGACAACGCTGGATATCCAGCTATAGGGCCATAATCATTTCCCGCGGCCGCCACTATAATCACTCCATGATCGTAAGCGTATTTTATAGCGCTTATAAGGTCGCTCATATAAGGATAGCCACCGTCATCTGCTATTCCCCAAGAACAGTTTATTACTTTAGCCCCATTGTCAGTCGCATATCTTATAGCATCCGCAAAGTCCTTTCCCGCAGTGGCATTGACAAAAACCTTGAGAGGCATTATCTTCGCATTATAAGCAACGCCTATTGTGCCTTCACCGTTATTGCCTTCGGCCGCTATTATGCCGGCAACATGCGTGCCGTGGCCGTAAGCATCCATCATATTAGGGCCGTCCTGTGGATCAATAGCGGGATCGATGGTAAAGTTCCATCCATGAACATCGTCAACATAACCGTTATGGTCGTCGTCTATGCCGTTACCCGCTATCTCACCTGGGTTTGTCCATATATTGTCGTTAATATCGGGGTGGTTATAATCTACGCCCGTATCTACGACAGCCACCGTGACGCCTGTGCCCGTGGAGAGCTTCCAGGCCTCCTGCATATAGTTTTCATCTTCATTCGGGAGAAGGCGATAAATTGCCTGATGCTGTGGATCTCCGGGCCAAACAATAGTCAAATTATGCAGTCCCCACATATCATACATATAACCATTTGCATTACCCCATATAGTCTGCGAAGAATAATATGGGTCGTTAGGGGCAGGTGGAAATGGAGTTACGGATTGGGGCGTAATGGATTGGGCCGCTGAGGACCAGTCCGCTGCTTTAGCATTAAGCCTAATATAGTAGGCGTCTTCATAGAATAGTTCGAGCGAAAAATCGGAGAAAGACTCTCCAAAGTTGTCCTCGTCATAGAAGAGCCGCATCAGTCTGGCCTGCTGCGCGAAGGCAGGGGCTGACAGGCTCAAAGAAATAGTAAAAATTATAACGAAATACGCCAACTTTTTCATCTTTTTAAACTCCTTTAAGTTCCCAATAAAAAGATCCCGCCAGCCAAGCGCGAGACCTGTTGAATATTGTATTCTTATTTTTACATATTATCATACATCTCTATAACAAATATATCACATATTAACTACAAGTCAACGATAAAAATGTAACTTTTTCATTTTTTATCCTTTACCCAGCAGTATATATCACGGTTGGCTATGCCGCCCGGGTTATAATAAGGATAACAGCGATGCCCTATAAAACATATATACTGATAATCGCATCCTTTACATTCAGGGATGGAATTCAAATCTATTTCCATAGGCTTTCGGAAAGAGTTCATCGTTTGCGAATCCCGCCAGATCTCGCTTAAGGCCATTTCCTTCAAATTTCCGCATTTCACGTCCCACATTATTTCGCAGGGGGTGACCCATCCGTCCGGACGGATGGCGCATTTCGAGCCCGCGGCGCCGCACGGAGGGATGATCATCTTGTCGTGTGCGGGCTTGTGATCCTTCATCCTCTCGAGCTTCCGCTTCTGGCAAAGATACGAGCTGTCAGGATAAATGAATGTATCGTACTCTTCATTCAGGCGCCAGACCGTGTCTATGGCCTCCCTCTCTTCATCGGGTGATAGATAAAGTTCTTGCAGGAAACAGGCGGCGTTACCCGCAAAGAAGGTATGGTTAAAACGTATGGACGTCCCGCCTATCTTTCTGCCTACGGAGGCCATTTGGCTTATATCTTTGTAATTGAGCCTCGTAACCGTGACGGAGAGGAGCGCTGACATGCCTTCGGCCCTTAAAGCCTTGACGCCTTTCACGCATCCGTCGAAGCTCCCGGCCCCGCGCATCCGGTCCATTATCTCCGGCCTTGAGCCGTCAAAGCTTACGACAGCGCCCGTTATCCTGTGGCCCATGAGCCATCGCGCAGTCTCGGCGTCGATCCTGGTGCCGTTCGTATTGAGGGAGAGGGATATCGGATATCTGTTCAGATGCTCGACTATGCGCTTAAAATCGGGGTGGCATAAGGGCTCTCCGCCAAAAAGGCTCACGCTCTTCGTGCCGCCCTTACCCATCTGGTCTATCACATCAAATAATTGTTCTGTTGTCATGTCCGTCCCGGCCGAAGGAAGGTTGCGGTTCAGGCAATGCCTGCAATTCAGATTACATTTCGAGGTGATGCCGAAACATACCGCGGCGGGAATTTCCGTGACCGAAGTCGGCTTGTAATTTTCGAGGAATCCTAATTTGCCGAGCGAGTCGATAAAGGCGGTGAGATCGTTATGCGCGTCTTTCTCCTCCGCGATCTCGAATACGCCGGCCATGCTAACTGCTATCTCATCCGCGGCCTTCTTTCCGTCCAGGACCGACCAGATAAATTTGCCTGTTTCGTTGAGGATATTGACCTTGCCCGTATCCGGGTCGAAGAGAAGGCCTATGTCGCCCTCTTCCTTAAAGACGATCCTTGGGTTGCGTTTATAGTTGATATCTGCTCTCCCTGTTTGGTTATTCGAATTCTACGAGCTTCCTCTTTTCAAGTTCGTTAATAAATTTCACGGCATCTTTCTTCGCGGTGGCCATCCCTATGCCGTATTCTTCGGCCAGATACCGTATTATATCATCCATCCTCCTCGGCCGGGAACAA
>PLLI01000067.1 GCA_003140915.1 Candidatus Omnitrophota bacterium | reverse complement strand
AATTTCGCGTCCCGCGAGGCACAATCCCGAAAGGGGATTCCTCCGGTGACGAAAAATTTTATTCGAAGAAATTTTCGCATTTGAGCAGCTCTTCGGCTTTTTTTGCTATCGGGTCGGCGTGGAACCTTTTGCGGATGGCCCCGTTATTGAGGTAATTATCAAGCGCGATAAAGGACATTGCCTGATCGAGGCACAGGTATTCCATGGCGACCTTACCGGTCTTTACGTCGATGGCATCGTAAAAACCGTATTCACCGTATGCGTTGTATCTTTCGAGCATCTGCCTTATATTTTTGATACACTCCTGCGGATCGAATTCAAGCGCGAGGAAAGTGGCATGCGGGGCAACCACCCCCGCCTTGTAGCCCTTCATCCCCAACGGTTTCACCCCGTATTCCGAATAACCGCCGCCCGGGACACATGACGACGACATCCCGAAGACAGGATATCCCAGCTTTTCAAGGGCATACCGCGCCTGTATCCTGGCATGCCTTTCGTCGTTCAAGCCCAGGCCTTTGGGGGCGAGCCTCTTTTCATCGATTATCAGCGTAGGCATGAGCGCCTCGAACATGCTTCCGCCCCAGCTTGGGACGAATTTCATCCCTTCGTAGACGTAATATCCGCCTGTTGTTTTATATCCGAGATATGTTTTCTTGATCCTGTTTTTCGGCGTCTGTGTCTGCCAGAACCACGTTTCCGGGAATGTCCTGTCAAGCGCGAACCAGTGCTCTTTCGGGACATCGCCCTTGCCTATCGCAATGTAGCTGACGGCCCTGGGTTCCGTATAAAAAGCGCCGTAATGATACTCCGAATAATAATTGATGTTCGTGTAAAATCCGTGATACATCTGCCTTTCCACCGGGTCGTAGAAGAAAGCAAAGTCCATCGAATCTATGAGGGCCTGGCATCTCGGGCCCAATTCTTTGGGGAAGGCGTTCTTGGCGACGATCAGGCCGGCAACCAGCCAGCCGCTGTCGACGAAGGATATGAAATTGCTCGTGCGCTGGAATATCGTTATGTCGTAATAGTTATATGGAAAACCGTGAAATTTCTCAAAACCTTCTATTGAAGTTAACGTGAGGTTGAGCCTTTTCCCGGTATCTTCTTTCGTGATAAAACCAAGATCGCATGCGGAAACAACGCACATCAGATAGATGCCTACGTTCGTGACGTTCGTATAGTCGCCTATCCGGGTATCTTTGGAAATAATGGCCTCTTCGTTAAATTGAATATTATCGAGCGGCAGGCCGTATTCTTTGTCGACAATTAAATCGAAATATTTCCATGTGTCCCTGGCGATCTCTTTAAGAAACGCCTTGTCGTCCTTTGGAAATTCTTTCTTCACGAATACTTTTTGCGGAAAGCCGCCGAGCCTGGCTATCAGCAACTTCGCGAATTCTTCCGGAGGCAAATCTTTCTCCGTCTTCTTCTTCTTGTGAAGAACAATGTCCGTCACGCTCGGCCCGGGATCGCCGGTGCGGACAAAAGCGAAGTCGTCGAAATAGAGAACCCCTTCGCGTGAATCGATGCGCCTCTTTTCAAAAGTTATCACCATCTCCCTTATATTTTTCCAATCGCTTATGCCGTTCATCACGTTCAGGGGGATTGAGACCTTCTGCCATTGCCCCGTCACCCCTTTTACTATATAGCTTCCTTTTATGGTTTCCTCGTGCCCCTCGTTGTCATTCTGATATTTGTTAAATTCGAGCTTGAACGTGGTCGTAAAACCCTTCCGCTCATCGCCTTTCACCCAAAATTCAAAATGATCGTATTTCGATGCATCGAAATCCCTGAGCTGTGTCCAGAACCCGTTGATGGCATCATTTGGCGAATCTACGTTATATTCCAATCTGAGCGATGACCCTGCATCCCCACGCCTTACCACATCGTCAAGGGATGCCGTGACCCATTGAGCCGTATCCTCAGGGGCCTTCTCCCATGTCCCGGATTCCCCGTTCAGGTTATTGATGATACTGCCTCTATTAAAATCGGCAATCACTATCGAAGATGGTTCTGCCTTTAGGGGTTTAGTACTGCAGAATATGGATGAGGGATTAATGCCTGCCAAAACCGCTGTCACTATTATAATCTTTAAAATAGCTCTCATGTTCCCTTATTGGTTGTAGTAAGCAGCATATCAGATTATAGGGGCAGCGGTCAAGAAATACAAGTTAGTAGATTAGCCGGGCTTTAATGTCTTCAGGGGGCTCTTTGTCACGTCCCTGCGTACGCTCCGCACTTTCAATTCGCCTCTCGGTTTGTCGAGGTCATCCGGCAGAATAAGTTCATTTTTGACCAATGACGCCCCTACCACGCCTTCCATGGCCTGGCGCAGCATCCAGCCCGCAGCGCCGGTGTAGCCATGCCATATCATACGTCCCTGGTCAAAGGTGGTCAGGATGTCGGCTGATTGCTTGTTGGGTTGCCCGCCGTATAATTCGACTTCTTTTAAGCGCGGGATCGGTGAGACCTTGAGCCAGAGCCGGTAAGCGGTCTTTCGATATTCATCCGCTTTTGCGCCCTCGCCTTTCTTCTCGAATTGTTCCGCCAGTATCCTCGCCGCCCTGACGAGCCATTGGACGCCGTGGCAGTACATGCCGTTCTCGCGCACGCCTTCGGGATACTTGCTCGACCTGCCGAGATACGGCTTGGTATCTTCGCGCAGCGCCGGCCATCCGAGCAGTATGGCGTTCTCTTTCTCGAGAATGCCAAGCGCCGTGTTGAAGATCGTAAACCCTCTTTCGAAATTGATACCGCTCATGACGGCCCATGATGCGGTCAGCGCGTCTATTTCCCAGACGCCGCTGCCCTTGACCCCGATCTCCGTACCGTCATCGTGGATAGCCCTTAAATACCGGTCGCCTCTCCACGTCCTCTCCAGAGCAGCTTTGAGATTCTCCATTTTTTTGACGTAATGCTCTTTACGGTTGCTGCCTTCTTTGGCCCCTATGATATTGACCATCTCTTTCAGGATGTAATATAAGAAGAACCCGAGCCACACGCTCTCACCTTTACCTTCCGACCCGATCTCGTCCAATCCGTCGTTCCAGTCTCCGGTCTGGATGAGCGGCAATCCGTGTTTTCCCATCCGGTCTTCCAGGATGAGATCGACAGACCTCATGCAGTGTTTGTAAACGGAGTCGGCCCGCGTCGTCCTGTGATAAAGATGGCCCCACCCCTGTTTGTTCTTGGGAAGCTTCGCGAAAGGGAATTGGGAGACGACATAGGAAGTCATCTCGCCCAGGATCGAGGTATCTCCGGTGGCCTTGATATATTCGGTCACTCCCCACACCAGCCATATCGGATTATCGGAAGCGTGAGACCTGCATGCAAACGCCGTCCTGCCGTCTGTTAACGTAAAGAACCAGTGGAAGACGTCGCCTTCGATAAATTGCTGGGAGGCGTGTAAAATTATCTGCTTGCGCGCCAGCGCCGGATCGACCCAGATCAGATTGATCGTGTCCTGGAGCTGGTCGCGGTAACCGTAGGCGCCGCTCGTCTGATAGAATCCGCGTCTCGCCCAGATGCGCTCCGCGAGCGCCTGGTATTTGAGCCAGTTCTGGTAACGGTCGAACTCAGGGGAGTTCGTCTGGACTTCGACGGTCTCCATCAGGTTAAGCCACCACTTCCTGGTCTCTTCGAGGCTCTTTTGCGCCCGGCCGATATCTTTATACTTTTGGATAAGCCGGTTTGCTTCTTTTCTGTCATCGGCCTGTCCCAACACTACTGCGACTGTATATTCTCCGCGCGCGGGTATCTTCACTTCGCCGAGGAAGGAAGCTATCTGGTAGTTATCTGTGAGCTGCGTCCTATCCGCTTGGCCCTTCTCGACCATGAACGGATGCGCCACGCTGCCGGGACGGCCGAAAAATCTGCCGCGTCTCGTTTCAACACGCTCGACCGGCATGGAGACGGACGCGAAAGCCCATCCCGAGCGGAAAATGTTACGAGGATTACTGAAGAATAGCGCGCCGGACTTCTTGTTATAGCGCATCACGAGCGGCCCGGACCTTTCGGGTTGGAATCCTAATACCATCTGGAAATAAGGTACGATGCGCATCCGCCTATCCCGGTCCGAATTATTTTTTACGGTCAAGATGTATACGCCTGTTGAATCTTTCGGGGGGACAAAGACGGTCAGTTCCGTCGAGATGGTCCCGCTTATCATGCGAAATACGGCCGTACCGTCGACGCTGAATTCAGATTCATTCTTTGCGTTCCTGTCGCCCAGCGGAAGATATGTAGGAGAATACCACTCGCCCGTATCCGGGTCATAGAGATAAAATGCTTCTGTCGGCACCTCTTTCGTGACAATATCCGGCCAATCCGGCGTGAGGCGGTTCTGCTGTGAATTACCGTTCGCGGACGTATGGAGCCCGCGGTTGGTGACCATCATAGAATGCAGCTCGTTCGACACGGCATGGTCGATGGGCCGCGGCGTGAACGGCGTGTGGACGACGAGTTTCCTGCCGTTATCGGCAAACGTAGAATACGGCTGCGGCGTCCCCGGAGGGATTTCGCCATGGCCTATCAACGGCGCTTTCTTTTTTTCCGGTAAAAAAGTTGCCGCCTTTGCTATCTGCGGTTTAAGATGTTTGGCGATCATTTCAAGTGCCGTCTNNGAAATGCACTTTCACGGAAGCCTTGGGAGAGACTTTCGCGTTCACAGCCAGGCTGCCTATGGGATCGAATGTAGGATACGGGATAGTCTCCCGCGGGCTCAAGAAGTTTAAAGTCTCCATTATTCGCGGCGACCAGATACTTCTTACTCGGCCGATGAAATCGACACGCGAGGTCAGGAACCCTTCCGGAGGAAGATCGCTTGCCAGGATCCCCATTGTCTTGGCGCTTTTCTGGTAGGCCAGGACGGCGTTTGCCTGTCCTGAATATTCCATCTCAGGGTATAACCTGGCATATTGCGTGTGGAACCTGTCATGGATACCGCCTACAAGCACCCACTCCAGGTACGGAACGACCTTAAGGCTGCGCGCCTTATCCGTAAGATTCTCGACCGTGACTTCCCACATTTCGGCGGTGCTATCCTTGTCCGGCAGGCTGATCCTTATGGTCGTCCTGACGCCGTGGCTGGTGTTAACCACTATAAAATTATCGTCCCGTTTTTCGATATGAGACGCCGCGAATTTTTCTCCTTGCGGGAAATTTCCTACGACCGGCCAAAAACGCGCCGTGCTATCGGGAGCTTCGGATTCGTCTACAACAAAAAGTATCCTGCCGCAAGGGTCCATCGGGTCATACGAACGTCTGCTGACATCGCATTCTTTATGGATACCCTCGCTGAACATCTCTCCGTTCTTCCTTAATATGACCTTATATTCTCTGTTGGCCAGTTCATAGCTCTCTATATTTTTTGTTTTGGATCGGCGATGGAATGCGCGCAGGGCAAAAGAGGCCGCTGTAAAAGCAACTATGGCCGCGCCGGCAAGAATAAGTATTTGAGGCAGGGAGAGAGAAAGCAAAGTTTCGACCATCCCCTTCTTTGCCATGGCAGCGTTCTGCATGGCCACCGAGGTGTTCCATACCTTGTCCCATTCATTGCCGCGAGGAATGTAAAAAGGAATTAGGAGCGGCGCCCACGTCGCGAACCGTTTAACAGCATCGGGAATGTATCTTTGCGCAGCTGCCGGGCCGATGAAACGCGCTATCCGTTCGTCGAGTCTGTCTAAACCGAGGAAGCTTAGGTTAACCAATGTGGCGACACGCAGGCCCATGTGGTCCATCCAGATAAGCACGCGGAAGAAGTCGAATGCCATTATATAGATGAAGACCTGAAGGCTCCAGGCACGGAACGCCGCCGGCAACATAGTTACATTATTGAAGATCGCGAAGATCGTGCGGATGGCGCCGTCCTGGTTATACCATGTCGGGTCCGGCATCATGCGCAGCCCTGTAAATATAATGGGAGACATCCACAGCCCCCACCGCAATACATAGATCATGTGCTCGACAAGCTGGGCAAATCCGGCCTTCGAGAAAAAGAATTTTATGGGCGTCTTGTCTTTATCAAAATATGCCTGCATGAAAACTTTGTTTATCGCGAATAGCCACGCCGCGATCGACCAATTGATGACTCCGGCCAGAGATTCGGTATAGAGCAGTTTCACCCCGCCGGTGTAAGTGCCCAGGTCAATACGGCCCCATTTGTTAACAAGGGGGTACGTTATATAACTCACTGCCGAAAAACCGGAACTAACGTAGAGTTTGAACTTCTCGACGATCACAGGGACCTGAAGAGAGTCCATGTAAAATGCCGCTGCAGCGCCGATGAAAGCTCCTAATAATGAATCTACAAAATAGAGCTTCCAGGTGTGAACGCGGCCCTGTTTTCTGAAAGCGTATATGGCATCCCTGAGGAGGCTCACTCCACCGGACGACAAGATGCCGACGATGAGCCCGAAAATTATACGGTCAGGCATCGGGCGGGCTATCATGCCGTTGGTAAGCGCGTAGGCGAAACCGAACCCGACGATGGCGCCCCTTGCGTAAAGGAAGACGTCGCGGTAACTATACCGCGCCCTTTCAAAGAACGGCAGGCTGCCGTCAAAGGATTCAATGATGGTCTTGGCGAACGGAAAGACCAATGCCCCTGACAATATCCCGATAATTATCGGCGCGGTGTTCATTATCTTTTGGGATAGGGGCGCGCTGATCATTATGTTAAGAACAAACAGGATCGCCATTAAGATAGCGCTGAATGCCATCCCTTTCTTCATGCCGGCGTTAACGTGTTTCAGGAGCGTTTCCGAAGAAGGCGCTATGAGTTTGCCGCTATCCAGAAACATCCCGGTAATGAGATAGACCTCTGCCCAGAGCCCCCCGAATGAAAGCATGCTCGTTAAGATACATGCTGCGGCCCTGAGCGCAGGAGGAAGCGCCGCGATCATCCCTGTCGATCCTATGTCGGCTATGAGCGGGGCCACCACGACTCCTGCCGAGACCAAAAAGATGGACATATGCGCCTTGGCCGTTTTAAGCGTCTTCTCTCTGATCGCCAGAATGATACCGTTCGCGATTAACTCGTTAAAAACAAAGATGACAAAAAATCTTCCAATATTCTGAAGGATATTCGACCAATAGACCCATATTCCGAATGTGGCGGTGTTGCCAAGCGTTTCCATAAGGCCCGGGTTTTCCACAAGCAGCAACCAGTTAAAAAGATACGGTGTGCCGACGATAAGAGCTGCCGTTATGGGCCTTAAATGTTTTCCGGAAGAGGCGAGCGACCGGCCGTTAGAAAAGTGGTATATGACAAAGGTGAGCACCGCTATAAGGTTATTGAACATCAATAGCTGTACCCACGAAGAAGGTGCCTGCAGCAGGTCCATCCTGCTTGATGCGGCGGCCAGGAGTCCCGTTACCAGGATATTTCCGAAGTCCTCGCCGGGCGTAAGGTGCCTGCCGATAAGGGCGTACTTTAAAATTTGTGCTATAAGAGCGCCCAGAAACGCCACCACCAGAAAATTAAAACCGAAACCTGCGTTAAGCGGGCCCGCTATCCCCATAGAATATATACAGATTGCGGTGCCGGCGATCAATACGGCTGCAATGCCATAGACGAGATCCCGCATGATTCCCGATACAGGCGGCTTCTCTTTTTCCTTTCGGCCAAATAGCCTGCCGAGAAGGAGAGCCGCCAGAGCCGCTAACAAACTGACGGCAAATAGTACGGCAACTTTTATCAACGCGAGGTATTTCTGCAAAAACGTCATCTTGAAAAAATCGAGGTCAAAATACAATGTTCCTTCCAACTTTTTATTTACATCCATCGGGCTGACCACGAAGACAACTTCGTTAAGAGGCCCTATCCTGTCCCAATCGACAGCCTCCTGGACATGGATCCAGCCGTACTCAAGATGAAGCGGGATGGTCTGAACGGCATCTTTTCCTTTTATCTCTAATTTTATCGAAACCTGGCTGAGCTGTTCACGCGTCGGAACTCTGACCCCGGCCCTGACCGCGTCCACAAGTTTTGCACCCAATTTGGTAGGAAAGCTTTTTGTCCATACACCCGCAATGGCTCCACTGAATATCGTATAGTCAAATTTGAGAACGTCTTTATTTATAAATTCTTCGCGCTCGGTGGTCACATCACCCATTGCCGGGCCCATATTGAACATCCCTTTTTCCCCGGCTTCCAGGATACTAAAGCCGGTGGGATCCGTTACTACCGAGGAACGGTCTCCGTCAGCTCCCGCGGCGCATGAAAATACCGCAGTCAGTATCATCAGTATGGGTAATATTTTTCGGCATTTACTCATAAAGCCTGATCCCCCTGCGCTTTGACATTAATAATCAGGCTCATCTCTTTTGCCGGGTCTTTTCTGGTCCCTTTATCCGGTGAGCGGACAAGGCCAAAGTCATCGGCCAGAACCGAGACCTTATAGGCCCCCGGCTCAGTTGGCGCCTGCCATACCCTATCCCTTACCTGCCTTTCGTCTGCAAATTTCCCGCCCTCGCTCGTCCATTGAAGAGAGATGAGGTCTTTTTCGTCATCATCTTTGACCTTCTTGGGAAGCCTGCTCAAATCCTCTTTATCCTGGAGATATTCCGAGAATCTGTCCTCATCGACAAGCGTACTTAAGCCGAACCTTACCTTGGCGAGCGGCTTCACGGTTATCTGCGCGGCGCCGGAATCGGTGTATGTCACTTCCAGCTTCTTATCTTCTCCCTTTCCGGATCCTTTGAGCCACGCATTCGCGTCCCCGGCTTCCATCGGCACTATCTCCACGGTGATGGGCTTACCCGGTTCCCACATCTTGTATGAGTCTTTTGAACCGAAGCTATATGAGGGGTTGCTTCCGTTCTTTATATCTTTAATATCCGCGGCTATCGTATCCGCCGCATAGGAGTAAACGCTGTTCATGTCTACCTTTTTGAGGCTTTCGAGCGCTTTAGCATATTCTTTGTCCGAGTAACGGAGAAGGGCAACGAGGATGTAAGCGAAATCGCCCGTATTCTTCCTGTAATAATTATCAATCAACTTCTGCAGTCCTGCAATGGCATTATCTTTAGGAAATTCGCAAAAATAGATACGGCCGGCGGTTTCAAAGGCGCGATCGAACCAGATGCTGTTCTTATAAGTACTGAGGAAATCCTCGAACCTGGCGATCGCATTCGTATAATCTTTCTCATAATAACAACAGAGCGCTGTCTTGTATTTGCAATAATCTATGACTTTCGAATCCGGATAATTTTCCGCGAAAGATTCATAGTACTTCCTCGCATCCCGGTATCTATTGGCGCCGAAATACTTTTCCGCTATCTCCATGACCTTCGCTGCCATGGCATCGCCTTTGAGATAAAGGCTCTCCGCGGTTATATAAGCATCGTAGGTCGCGGCTGCCGCCTTCATATTGCCTTGCGCAAAATTCTTATCTGCGTCCTTCTTTATATCTTCCAATGTTTCCTGGGCTGATTTTGGATCTACCTTTTGGGCATAAGCTACCTTTAGCTTGAGCGCGTAGTTGGCAAGGCCCTTATTCGCGAATTCATCCGCCATCCTGGCAAGCTGCTGCTTGTTCAAGACACTATCGTCGCTGTATTTCGATATCTTTGTCGCCATGTCGTCTAAAAAGGCCTCTGCCGCCTGCGGTTGAAACTCATCTTTTGTTGCCAGGAATTTCAAAAGATATGCGTCAAGTATCAGGTCTTTCGATTTTGAACTATTCAGGGCTTTCTCCAGATATGCGAGCGCTTCATTGCGGTAACTGTCGTTCACAGACATGTAGAGCCTTCCGGATTCTATATCATTCTTCTGAGATAAGTATGAGAGCTCGTCCATTCTCGTCTTTGCGATCGCGTAATAAAGAGCGGCGATATGGCTAAAGCCGGGCCTTTCGGCGGTCATGTTCTTCAGGCCGGAGGCGAATTTTTCAAAATCGTCATAAGCCTTACATTTCGCGACGGCCTCTTCCGCGATCTTGATTATGACGGCATCGGAATCGGCATGGATCATTCGCGAAAGTTCTTCGTCGAATTTTACCGCCGCGGCCTTTTCCGCGGTACTGCCTTCAGGTGTCTGATTATCGGCCCAAACCGCAAGCGGACCCAAAAAGAGAGTACAGCTTACTAAAATCATCATAAGCATTGTCTTTTTCACTTTTGAGCTCCTTTGTTTGGTTTAACTTTAGCAAACCCTGCTTTCAGAAGAGCCTGTTTTACGAACTCATTTTTCATGAAATTTTTCCATAGAAATCCGGATCGGAAATTTTCGACCGGCAATAATATCATGGCCTCTCCAATACCGTAATAGACACTCGCATACCAGCTCTTCTCGAGGTTAACCGAATCCCTGAAACCGTATTGCCCCCACAGTTTCGGATAATTCACATACATATACTTTAAGGCCGATAACGAAAGATACGGCGTAAATACTATGGATCCTGCCGGCCCTGTGGGCGAAACGGTGTCGTCGTATTCCGGCTCGCCGTTGCCTGTTGGAGGAGTGCCGAAATGCATCGTGTATCCTTCGGGACGCGACATGGAAGTTATTCCCCACATATTGGGGCCAAATCCTTTGAACTTGTCGGCATTATCTACACAGAATTGCCTGTTAGCCAGGGTGGCGTTCGTCGAGTTCTCGAACCAGTTCACGCCCTGCTTATCGGCTATGCCCTGGAAATTAAACCATATATTCGCGTATTGATAAGAGAAGAGGCTACCGTGCCAGCTATATATGAAAGGCTTACCGCCTTTGTAAGCATCTTTATTTCTCGCCCAGGCATAGAAAACCTCCGGAGGCGCGGGATGGGCCGGAGAACCTATCGCCAGAAGAGTTATCAGCACAACCTCATCCGTATAATAATCCCAATACGATTCCAGAAAGCCTCTCTCGGGCGACCAACCCATTGAATAGCAGTTATAATACCCGCCTTTTTCCTTGCATAAAAATTTTTCCCATTCCACTCTTTTGTATATATCTTCCGCTTTCGCTTTCACGTCCTGGCCGAAGTATTCCCCTGCGGTCAGGGCGCCGGCAACGAGTATAGCGGTGTCAACGGTGGATATCTCACTCTTCCCGGCGCGTTTCGCGGTATGATGATTCAGAAAATGGTAGAAGAATCCGTATTTGCCCTCGGCGGCCGGTTCCGTCTCGGCCCCCTTAGGAAGAAACGTATCAAGCGCGAGCGATATTCTCCTCTTCGCTTCTTTCTTATCGATCCAGCCGCGTTCGGCTCCAACGCAAAAGGCCGCTATACCGAAACCTGTTGATGCAATGCTCGCATCCCCGCCGCCCGACGTATCATAGAAGAGACCCGTCACGGGGTTTTGATGGTCCTTGAAAAATTCGAACGCCTTTCTTTCGACCAGGCTCAAGAACTCGTCATCCGTTATCGGCCTGACGCCGCATTCTACCA
The DNA here is from genome assembly GCA_003140915.1 of Candidatus Omnitrophota bacterium. Taxonomy (GTDB): domain Bacteria; phylum Omnitrophota; class Gorgyraeia; order 2-01-FULL-45-10; family 2-01-FULL-45-10; genus FEN-1322. The sequence continues at coordinate 7,489 of PLLI01000067.1, read as the reverse complement.
AGGTATTGGTTACTTTTTCGTTGCCCTGTATATCGGAGGCAACGGCCCTTACCTGATAGTTGTAAAGGTCCCTCGAATTATCAGGCTGCCATTCCACTTTATATATTTTTTTACCGATGTCATAATCGTATCCTACCGTCTTCCAGTTAACACCCTTGTCGACGGAGTATTCAAATCTGACACTTTCGATAAAAGGATTATCGTTTACGCTCTCCGCTTTTATGGCCAATGTGGTCACGCCCGTGAACGCGAGGCATTTCTTGGCGTTTAAGCCGTTCACCGTAAAAGAAGGTTCGACAGGCGCTTTTATCGGCTGCGCCTTGACGGCGTCCAATACATTAGAAGGCCTGTAGCCGAAAAGTATATCATCTATATAAACCGTTCCTTTTGTATTGCCGGCCTTATTTTCGAAAACAAAGACGAGCTCCAGCGCTTTCGACCAGTCGGTGATCTTGGTGAAATTTTTCAAAGGTATCGTAACCTTCTGCCACTCCTTGGTGACCATGCCTTTTTTAAGGAACGCGTTGGCATAGGCATAGCCGGTTATATCCTTGCCGAATACAAATATGCCGTTATTGTCAACGTCCTGGTGGATCTCTATTTTCATATCGCCCTCTTCCTGGGCGCCTTTTATCCAGAATGAAAGGTAATTATATTTTGTCAGATCGAGTGTCGCAGTGGCCTTATCTTTGCCGGAAAGTTCTTTGCCGAGCTTCATCCAGTAAAAAGCGTATTCGCCCAATTTCTCGACGTTAAAGTCGAGCTGCAGGGAATAACCGCATGAGCCCTTTGTATATCCTTCATCCGGGATCGCTGTAGGGAAGAGGGTGCCCGGCAATTCTTCTTTACCTCCGGAGATGCCGCCGAGAGAGTTTGTAAGCGTTCCGTTATTGTAATCGGTAATTACGATGGGCGGGATAAATTTCTGCTGTCCGTGCGCGGACGGAATATTCAGAAAGAGTCCGGAAAGTATGAAGAAAAAAAATACTTTAAGTCTCATGTGATCCTCGGATTATAGGGGAATTCCCGGTGCAGATCTGCGAAGCCGCCGAATGGCGGCTTCGCAGATCAGACCACAAATTGCTATTACGCTTTGTTCTTCGTGAATCTGACATCGTCTATATAGATGACGCCCTTCTTGTTGGACGCTATCCTGTCTTCAAAGACGATGACAAATTCCGTGAGATTCGAGTAATCGGTGATCCCCTTAAATTCTTTCAAAGGGATTACGACATCCTGCCACTGGTCCGTTATGTTGGTGACGTAATAACGGCCGACCTGTTTTGCCGCATTCTTCAACTCAATCTTGAACACGGTCGTATAGCCGATCTTGGCGTCGCCTTTCACTCTGAATGCAAGATTGTCATACTTGGAGGCATCCAGGTTCTGAAGGAACAACCAGAATCCGTTATAGGCCGGGTTCTTGGATTCAACGCTGTATTCGAGTTTCATGCCGAATCCTTTTGCGCCGTACCTGTTCACGCTATCAAAGGATTCCGTGCACCCTTGCGAAAAATCTGTAGGATCTTTCGACCACGCTCCGAAGTCGCCGCCTATATTGTTCGGCTTCTCCCCGGAATCGAAATCTGCTACAATCAGCTCACTGCCTGAAGCGACCGGAGCTTTATCGGCGGCGCTCGCCATGCCCGCCGCGCAGACCATGACCGCGAGCACAGTTAAAAAGACAAATTTTTTAACCATAACTTCCCCCTTTCTGTTAGTTAAAGTATATCGTATGGACCATTAAATATCGGTTAGAGAAATATTAAAATATTCTAATCCGAAATCATCAAAAAGCATGAAATTACCAATAACCAAGATACAATCACCAATTAAATTTCAATCACCAATAATCAATCATAAATTACTGGACTTTAATAATTATGGCAGAAAAAATCTTTTTTAATTCTTCCGCTTCATTTATCAATGGTTTTATCAAAACGACATAATTTGGATTTGCGGTTAACGCTAATTCTAACCAATGATGAGCTTCTTTGGCTTCACGACGAGCAATCCTCATGCGCTGCAAAAAATCTTTCTTTCCTAAAGCATCATTGGCTTCTCTATAGTTAGCGCCAACCGAACCGGCTGAGCCTACCACCTGACCAACAATCCTATTATTCATTGGATTTACAGGTAAAGCCTTACAGGTTTCAATCACTGCTTTTGCGAAGTCAGTTGTTCTTTTTTCTAGGTCAAATTTTTTCATATTTGATTATTGGTTATTTTTTGATTATTGTTTCTTGGTGTTTGGTTATTTATTTTGATTACCTCGACGATCCTCGATTCCGGAAACAGTCCTTCTTCGTATGCGGTCTGGCAGAATGAGAGCGGCGCGGAAAGAGAGCCGCTCGAATAGAACGCCTCGGCCCTGCACTTACCCAGGCAGTAAAACTTCAGCATACAGCGGCCGCAGATGCCGGACATCCTCGACGGGATGCTCTCCCGTATCTCTTTCAGCACCGGATGGCCGTTCCATATATCCTCTATCCTGTCCTTCCCTATCCTGCCCAATACGAGCGTATCGACGTTCGAGCCGATGCCGCATATAGAGATGGCGCCGTCGCCCAGGATGCCCAGTATGCCGAATATTCCGCAGCTGGTGACATTCTCTATGCGCATATCCTTTACCGGCTTGAATGCGGGCGGTATGTCGAATATGACGCGTATCGAAGGCCCATCCTGCATCTCTCTATCGAGTTTATTGTAAATATCGATCGTCTCTTTGACACTCAACGTCTCCTGCAATTCCTGCATACGGTCTGCCCTGCACATCCCCTGGATGAGGTTTATCTTGACGGACGACGCGCCGATAGACTTCGCTAACTCGATCGTCTCTCTCATCCGGTCCTTGTTCCCCTTCCATAGGGACATTATTATCTGCAGATTGATCCCTTCATCTTTAAGCGCGGCTATCCCTTTGAGAGCGTCGTCGAACGAACCTTCAACGCCCCTCAATGCCTCGTGGGTCCGGGCATCCGGCCCGTCCAACGATACGGCGACCATGTACGCGCCGGCTTCTTTCAGGGCCCGTGCTTCCTCGGAGCGTATGAAGACGCCGTTAGTTTCCATGTTCAGCTTGATCGCGTTCTTCTTTATATACCCTAATAGCGAAAAGATATCTTTTCGGGTAAACGGCTCGCCGCCCGTCAGTTTGATGGAATTCATACCAAGGCCGCGGCACTCTTCGAGGGCCGAGATGATATCGTCAAGGCTTGCCTCATCCTCTCTCACGCCCCGGCTATCCGCGTAAGGGGGATTTATCCAACAGTGCCTGCATTTAAGGTTGCAGTATCTGAAGTAGAGGTATACGGTGCGCAGGGCGAATTTATCCATAGAATATTCCAATATACTTTCCCACCTCGTAGGTCGGCAAAGGGTTAAACCGGCGTGACCTACGAGGTGATACCGTTACTATGGTTCAAAATGCTATGCATTAAATGCGTGAACTTCTTCAGCGCCAAGAAGAACCCGCCGACGAAATGTTTAAACATATTTCTCACGGGCCGAGGAACATGGTTCCTCGCGCGCCTGACAAAGACGAGAAGGTCCGCAGAACCCGCATACAATATATCCATAAACCTGTTTTTAATCAATACATCTTTCTCTGGATCGTCCATGGAATACGCGGCCCGGACAACGCCGATCAGGTCGTCTTCCTGTATGCGGTCAGGTTCTATGTAGGCGTGGTTGTCTCCCCTTGTCACAAATATCCTTTTATGCCCGTCCCGCGTTATCTTTACGGCCCTGTGGACCACCATAGCATCCGATTTTTTATAGACTATTATATCGCCTCTCCTGATCTCGTCCGGGCTTGCCTTTTCGATGTCAAGGCGCATACCTTCCTTGAGCGTAGGGAGCATACTATTGCCGGAGAATAATGTCCTGACCCTATTGTGCTTCTCAAGGCCCTGAATGATAAGATCACGATAAGAACTATCGGCAGGTTCCGCCATACATTGTTATTATAGGCTTTAAGAGGCAGGCTTTCAACCCTAAATAAGATATTCTATTACGGATTAACGGTCCAGTTACTGTTATGTNNCTTGCAGTGCTTGGGCCTTGCAGGCTCCAGTTAGTTGACGATGTAGCAGGCGCGAGCGTTATCAAGTTGCCTGCCGAACCGTTGATATTTAATGAGTTGTATATGGTGTTACTGCCTGTTGTCGAGAATAGAAGCTTCTTCACGCCGGTGCCGGCATTGAGCGTGTTGGCGTATAATGCATCACTAAAGGTCACTCCGTTCGCGGTTGTATTGGTTATATTGAGCGCGTTGAACATATTGCCGCCGCCGTTTGTGCGGACAGTCTGGCCGGCCGCGCCGTTCAGCGTAACAACACCCGTGCCACTTGTGAAGTGGCCGTTATCCGTCCAGTTACCGCCTACAGTGATGCCGCTCTCCTTCACGGCAGTCGTAGTTATGCCGGTCACACCCGATTTAGTGGCGAGGAACAATGTCTTTTGGCCCGACACGTCATACATTGAACTAAGGCTCGTATTATTGGTAGCACTGTCCAGCGTCATCGGAGAACTATCCCAGGTTGCGCCCGTGGACGAGAGCGTCGCGCCCTTCGCAGAAACCTTATTGTTGTCTGAGGTTATCCAGAAGGCGTAGATAGTATTGTTTATGCTGTCGATCGAGAGGGTCGGCGAATACGCCGAAGCAGAAAGACTGCTGGTGGCGCCCCAACCGGATGCTAGAACAAAGCACCTGGCCGTCAGGGCATTCAGCGAATTTCTCATTATCACGCTAATATTGCCGTAAGAATCGCTGACGGCCGATATGGAAGCGTCCGATCCGACATCCGCGGCGGCTGTCTTCATGTATCTCGCTATATAACCCGATGAGAGGCCCTTTACCTGGATGAATGTTCCGCCGGCATATATGTCACTGCCGTTGACCAACAGAGCGTAGACGCCAACGCCCGATTTCTCATTTGCCGGCACATAGACACCGTTCGCGTCCGGGAAGCCGATGGCGGCGCCCGTATTCAACGCGTAAAACGTATAAGTGGAAGGATCGTATTTTGCAATACGGTTTAGATAGTGGGATGAATCATTGGGATCGGTGCCGTAATATTGGAAATCTCCGCCGATATAGAGCATTGAGCCAAGTGCCGCCAGCGTGCGGACGGAATTGCTAAGAGGAGTAGTGTTTAACGCGTTCCAGTTCGCGCCATCCCACATAGCTATATATTTAGTATTGGAAACACCGCCGGCTTGCGTGAAGAATCCGCCGGCGTAAAGATTGGATCCTATAAGCGCCATCGCGTTAACGGCTTTATTTGTTCCTGTCCCCAGCGCACTCCACGCCGAACCGTTCCACTTGGCTATGTAACCAGTATTAGGAACACCGTCAGCGCTGGTAAAATTACCGCCGACATATATCGTACTCGCGTTGTATACAGCAATGGTGTTGACATAACTATTCACTCCTGTATTCAGCGGGGACCATGACGATTGTATCGTGTCCCACTTTGCTATACGGCTTAATGCAACATTTCCATTTTTGGTTTGCGTGAAGTTTCCGCCTACATACAGGTCTGTGCCGCTTACCGCGAGCGCGTTGACGTAGCTGCTCAGGCCCACGTCTCCATTATACGTAAGCTGATTCCAGGAGCTGTTCCACATCGCGATGGAATTCAGCTGAAGAGCGTAGGATGTGCCGCTCAGCGCCCAGTTAAATGAGCCGCCTACATACAGGTTTGTGCCAACCACTGCCAAGGCTTTAACAATACCGTTCAGGCCGCTTCCGAGCGCCGTCCATGTGCCGGTCGAAGGCGTGTATTCGGCTATGAAATTCATGGTGATCCCGCCCGCGGTAATGAAGTTGCCGCCCACGTAAATATTGCCGCCTAATATCGCCATCGCGTAAACAGCGCCGTTCGGCCCGACCGTGCCGGCAGCCGTCGTTATCGGGTTCCAAGAAGGAGAAGCAGTTAGATCGCCATATTTGGCCAGATAAGGTGTAGCAAGAGAGGCGCCGGACTTGGTAAACTCTCCGCCGGCATAGAGGTTAGAATTGTACACTAAAAGCGCGCGAACATTATTGTCTGTGCCATAGCTTGGAACAGTGCCTAATCCGATCCACCCTGAACCGTTCCACTTAACTACATGATTCGTAGATCCAGAGAAGAATGCACCGCCGACATAGAGGTCGCTGCCATTGACAGCGAGCGTATAGACATCACCATTCAAACCGCCGCCAAGATAGCTCCAATTTGAGCCGTCCCATTTGGCAATATAGCCAAAGCTATTGAACATGCCGCCCGCATAAAGATTTGTACCGATTACCGCCATTGCATATACCGGCCCATTTATGCTGCTTCCTAAACCGCCCCATGACGAGCCGTTCCACTTGGCTATATAACCTATGCTGAAGCCGCCCGCCTGAGTAAAATCGCCGCCGGCATAGAGAGTGCCGGATAGATAATACAGGGCTCGGACCGTGTTATCCATACCGGTGCCTACAGCAGCAAAGGAATTGCCGGTTGGATCGTATTTGGCGACATAATTTATACTTGCACCGCCGCCTGTCTGATTGAAGGCGCCGCCGACGAAAAGGCCATCACTCCCCGCTGTCATCGCATACACAGGGCCGTTTGTGCCTTCATTTCCGGTACCGCCTAACGCGGACCAGCTTGTGCCGTTCCACTTCGCGATGTAGTTCACCACTATTTGGGTAGTTCCGGGCGTGCCGGCCGTGGTAAAGAGGCCGCCGACATAAAGGTTGCTGTTGTATACCGCCAGGGATCGGACCGAGCTGTTAACGCCGTTGTCAAGAGCGTACCATGTCGAGTTTAACGGATTCCACTCGGCTATATGATTGACTGTGATGCCGCCGGCCGTGGTAAAATCTCCGCCGGCAACAATGTATGTAGTGCTGTTGTATGTCCAGAGGGTGAGGGCGTATACGGCGCCGTTCAGGTCGACATACGGGAACGCGAACCACGAATAGTCGCCGCCGGTATTGGCATCGGACCAGGAGGTGCCGTTATACGCGTAATGAGTTATATTATTCGAATCGCCGGATGCGAGGATATCCATATTCCCCGAAAGGCCCGGCACCAATACGATCTCATTCAAAGTCTGGGAATTATCGCCGACCTTTGTGGGCGTCCCGAACGAGACACTGCCGGTAATTGCGCCGCTCGACTTTACGGCATCGATATGGTAATAGGTGCCCTGCTGGTAATGCCTGGCCGCGACCCACACATAATTATTCGTATCGAACGCTATTGTCGGGTTCGAAAAGACGTCGGTGGCGGACGAGCCGGTTAATACCCTTATCTCACCGCCGAACCCGATAGAGGTCGCGCCGACTGCCCCTTTCTTCAACACTATATCAGAATAATATGGAGAGCTCGTGGCGGTTGAAGACGCAACTACCGCCGCATATCCTGTGCCGGAGACTACCTTATAAGCTACAGAGAAATCATTGGTATTATAACCGAGGGTCGATACGGTCGTCCAGGCCGCGCCGTCCGTG
>PLLI01000125.1 GCA_003140915.1 Candidatus Omnitrophota bacterium | reverse complement strand
TAAAATTTTCGCTCGAAAAAAATTGCTCGGACGCTGCCTCGCAATTTTTACGCCCTGCTCACCACATCGCCACATCACATTCCTGCAGTAATCGAGAAATTTTCCGCTGGTGGATTTGCGACAAGGACCAAAATAACTGGTTCACTATTTGAGTGAAGTTGGCGCGTGGTTGAATAGAGTTAAGTCGACTATATTCTTCGAGCGAGGCCGAAGGCCGAGTCGAGAAGATAAAACACATATGGAACAGTGGAAGTGGTACGTCTATATCATTGAATGCAAAGACGGCACGTATTACACAGGAATGACGTGGAAGCCGGAGCTTAGATACGATCAGCACCTATCGGGCTTGGGAGGAAAATACACCGCAAGGCATGGAGTAAAAAGGATTGCTTACATAGAAGAGCATACGGAGTTAGATACGGCACGGGTAAGAGAGAAACAAATTAAGGACTGGAGTCAAGAAAAGAAGAGGAAGCTGATATCGGGACAATGGGGAAAGGAATGGTAATAAAGTTATTTTTCGAGCGAGCGGCGAAGCCGCGAGTCGAGAAGTTCTCGACTCGCCAGAATTAGACAATAGCTCGCTCGAACATTAAACTTCCTCCAGGACCCGAAAAATTTCCTGCAGCATATATGTGCGAACATAACGAGTTTTAGGTTTAACTGAGCTATGGATACGAAAAAACTTGAAGAGCTTTTGCTGACGGTGCAGAAACCGGGACGATATACCGGAGGTGAGTGGAACTCCGTTAAGAAAGAGTGGACGCAGGATAAAGTAAAGTTCCTGCTCGCGTTCCCCGACGTCTATGAAGTCGGTATGAGCAACCTGGGAATAAAGATCCTCTACGGCATCCTTAACGGCCGCGATGACTCTCTTTGCGAAAGGGTCTTCGCGCCCTGGCGCGATTTTGAGGCCGTCCTCAGGAATAATTCGATTGACTTATTCTCGCTCGAATCCAGGAAGCCCGTAAAGGATTTTGATATCATCGGCTTCAGTCTCGCTTACGAACTTAGTTATACGAACGTGTTGAATATCCTCGACCTCGGCGGCATTACCAAATTGTCCGCCCAGCGGTCGGACGACGAGCCTCTTGTAATTGCCGGAGGGCCCGTCTCTTTCAACCCCGAACCCATGACCGATTTTATAGACGCTTTCGTAATAGGCGAGGGGGAAGAAGTGGTGAACGAGATAGTAGAAACGTACAAAGGGTCCAGGGTCCAGGGTCCAGGGTCCAGGAAGAAAATATTAAGAGAACTCGCGAAGATAAAAGGCGTATATGTCCCGTCGTTTTATAAAGTTTCGTATAACGCCGACGGCACAATAGGCGAATTCGCGCCGATCGAGGAAGGCATACCCGCCAGGATCGAAAAGAGGATGGTCAAGGATCTGGATTCCGCGTTCTATCCTGCAAAACAGATCGTGCCGAATATCCAGATCGTCCATGATAGGATCGTCATAGAGATAATGCGCGGCTGCGGACATGCGTGCTCCTTCTGCCAGGCGTCATCCGTCTACAGGCCGTGCCGCACGAGATCCGCAAAGCGTATCATGAACCTCGCGAAAGAATCTTACGCCGCGACGGGTTACGATGAGATATCCCTGCTTTCTCTGTCGAGCGTCGATCACCCGGGTTTGAAAGATATCATCGAGAGCCTGAACCGTGAATTGGGCCGGAGATCCGTTTCGGTTTCCGTTCCGTCGTTGCGCATCGAGGAGACGTTGAAGGACCTGCCGCTTCTCATATCAAAAGTTAAGAAATCGGGCCTCACGTTCGCGCCTGAAGCCGGAAGCGAACGGATAAGAAGAAAGATAAATAAAAATATAAATATGGATAATTTGTTCAGTGCGCTTTGCGAATCGTTCAGGGCAGGTTGGCGCCATGTGAAGCTATATTTCATGATAGGGTTACCCGGCGAAGAGAGAGATGATATCCTGAAGATAGCGGAGCTCATATACAAAGTATCCGATACGAGGCGGCAGATCGATGGGAAATCCGCAAATGTAACGGCGAGCATAAATCCCTTCGTGCCTAAGCCGCATACGCTGCTGGAACGCGCAGCGATGGATGACGTTAAAACGCTGGAGGAGAAGAGGGCTATACTGAAAGAAGCGATGCGGTCCAAGTTTGTAGAACTTGATTTTCATCCGTTTAATATGAGTTATCTCGAAGCCGTATTCGCCAGGGGCGATAGGCGGCTCGGAAAGGTTATTTTTGAAGCGTGGCAGAAAGGCGCCAAATTTGACGGTTGGCGGGAGATGTTCAATTTAGCTTTATGGGCGGAATCATTTACGTCTGCAGGTATCGACCCCAGATTTTATGCGAATAGAGAGAGGACGATGGACGAGATCCTGCCGTGGGGTTTCATTAAGTTATGACGCCTGATGGCAAAGTCCAAAACTTTCTCCGTAAATTTTTGGACAAATGTTAATATTTATAGTATAATTAAATTACTATTAACGTGGAGGTGGTGCGATGGGCGTCTTTAAAGGGGTGATGTCGGCAAATAAAGGTCTTAGGTATAAATTACTTCTCGCTTTCGCCCTCATGTCGATCATACCATTGCTTGCTTGTGTATATGTCATCTCTACCTATGTATTTCCGCAGTTGGACTCTTTAGTGACCGTTAGCCTCATAGTATTCATTGCAATAGTAATCTCCCTCCTGGGTCTTATCCTGGCAAGGAACCTGGTCGATCCGGTCGTTGAAATGGCCATAGAGGCCAACATAATAGCCAACGGCCAATATGACAGAAGCCTGAACGTCCCCACCGACGATGAGGTGGGAGAGATCGCCTTTTCCATCAATATCATGACGCAGAAGATCAAGACAAATCTTGACGAGCTCAAGTCGTACGGCCAAAAGATGAAAGAGATAAATACCGACGTGCACAAAAAGGTCCTGGCCCTGTCGAGCCTGCTCCAGATCGGCGACGTTATATCTTCGGGCTCCATACAGCTGGACCCCATCCTGGAGATGTCGGTAGAGAAAGCGACGATGCTCTTTGATTCGAGTTTCGGTATTCTCTATCTGGCCAAAGACGGAGAATCCGATTTTCTCGCCAGGATCGAATGCGGGCATGATGCCGGAGAACTGAAGAACCTTGTTATCAAGAGAAGCGGGCAGGACTTTTTATATAAGACGCTGGAGAGCCGCACCGTGCTGGCCATCGACAGCGACACAAAATTAGGCAGAGAGGCGGAGGCCTTTAGAGCCGCATATAACGTCAAGAGCCTTTTGGCCGTGCCCATATATTCCGGCAGAAAAAATTTCGGCATGCTGGCCCTCGGGACCAAAGCGGATAATTACAAATACAGGAGCGAGGACATAGAACTGGTCAAGGTTTTTGCGAAGCAGATCACCATAGCGATCGAGAACGATATTTTGAACAGAAAAACGGAAGAGCTTGCCATCAAGGATGAGCTTACGGACCTCTACAACAAAAACTTCCTCCTGAACAGGCTCGGCGAGGAGATAAAACGAGCCGTATTTTATCAGAGGCCGTGCTCTTTAATTCTCTTCGGCATAGACGATTTCGACAATTTCAGGTCTCTTTATGGAGAACTGGCTGCGGAAGACGCCTTGAAGAAGATGGCGAAGGTGATAAAGGATAATATTAACCCCGTTGGCAAGGCTGCGAGGGTTGGGGGCGACGAATTCGCCGTTCTGCTGCCGGAAAAGAACAAAAAGGAATCATTCTACATCGCGGAAGAGATAAAGAAGAAGATAACGACGGTTAACTTTTTAAGATCCGGGAACGTCGCTTTAACGGTCAGCGGAAGCGTAAGCGAAAATCCTCTCGATGGTGCGACGGCGGACGAGCTCTTCAAGAAGGCCGCGGATCTCCTGAAAGAAGCCAGAAGCTCCGGTAAAAACAGGATGATAATATAAGAGAAAGGGAATATATGGTGCATGATATCGATAAATATATCAAGATAATGGTCGAAAAGAACGCGTCGGACCTTCACGTTAGTGCCGGTTCTCCGGCGCATATAAGGATAGACGAGGTGCTTCTGCCCGTGGATAACGTAGTTCTCACGCAGGAGGACTCGAAGGAGCTGGTATACAGCCTGTTAAGTAACGAACAGAAGGAGAAGTTCGAGCGGGACCTCGAACTCGACATGTCGTTCGGCTTTAAGGGGCTCGGGCGTTTCAGGGTGAATGTCTACAAACAAAGGGGAACGATAGCTTGCTCCATAAGGCTGATCCCCCATGGGATATGGACATTCGAGCAATGCGGCCTGCCCGCTTCTGCCGTCCTGGATTTTTGTAACAGGCCCAAGGGGCTGGTCCTGGTGACGGGCGCTACCGGAAGCGGAAAATCAACGAGCCTCTCCTCCATGGTCGATTGGATAAATTCCAACCGCGAGTGCCATATCGTTACTATCGAGGACCCGATAGAATTCATTTATAAAAACAAAAAGGCCGTGGTAGATCAGCGGGAGGTTTATGGTGATACCCATTCTTTCGAGGCGTCGCTTAAACATGTTTTAAGACAGGATCCGGATGTCATACTCATAGGCGAAATGCGCGACCTCGAAACGATCGAGTCGGCACTTATCGTGGCCGAGACCGGGCATCTCGTTTTTGCGACTTTACATACCTCGGACTGCGTCCAGACAATAAACAGGATAATAGACGTCTTCCCGGCGTATCAGCAGCAGCAGATACGTACGCAATTATCGTTCGTTCTTCTAGGTGTCTTATCGCAGCAGCTCATTCCAAAAACCGGCGGGATAGGTCGTGTTCTGGCTACGGAGGTGCTGGTCGTCACACCGGCGGTCAAAAGTCTGATCAGAGAATCTAAAGCCCATCAGATATATTCCGTCATACAGACATCGCAAAAAGACGGCATGAAGACTATGAACCAATCTCTCCACGAGCTATATCAGAAAAAGTTAATAACTTACGAGGACATGTTTGAGCGTACGACGGATGTGGACGACATGAAGAGGCTCTTAAAAAAGTAGAGAACCCATATGCCTTCCATGAAACGCATAGTATCGAAACAATTGGGTGAACTGCTCCTTGAAAGAGGCATCATAAATCAGGCGCAGCTCGAGAAGGCCCTGAAGTTCCAGAAAGAGAAGGGGGGCCTGATAGGGCAGATCCTCGTTTCGCTCGGCCTTGCCAAAGAAGAGGAGATAGCGCAGGCACTTACGGTCCAATACGGTTTTCCGTATCTTCCGTTGGAATGTTATGACATCAATGCCGAAGCGATCAGGCTTATCCCTATGAATGTCGCCATACAATATAATCTCGTGGCCATCGATAAGATAGGGGACCTCCTGACCATAGCGATGTCAAACCCGTTGAATTATCAGGCTATAGAAGATATCGAAACGCTTACCAAGTGCAAGGTGCAGGTATTTGTCAGCACGATGACGGATATAAATAACGCCATACTGAAATATTACGCGAAAAAATGATACTGGGACTAAAGGACAAACTCACAAAAGTGCTTATCGATAAAGGACTCCTGAAACAGGGGGACCTTGAAAAGGCGCTTTCCGTACAGAAAGAGAAGGGGGGAAGCCTGAGCGATATTTTGGTCGAGCTCGGCTTCGTGACGAGAAGCGACCTGATGATAGCGTTGAGCCACGGCCTCAGCATACCGCCTATTAATCTATCGCGTTACAAGATAGACTCAACCGTCATAAAATTGATCTCAAAAAAGATAGCGAGGAATTACAAGATACTGCCCATATCGAAGATCGGGGATACGCTCATGCTGGCGGTCGCCGATCCTCTGAACATATTTTTGCTCGACGACATCAAGACCCTGACCGGTTTTAAGATAAGCCCTGTCATTGCGACCGAAAAAGATATAAGCGAGGCGCAGCGCCAATATTACGATGAAAACGCCTATGTTGCCATAGAAAAGATAGTCGGCGACCTGGAAGAGGCCAGCGACATAAAATTGCTTGAAGAGGAGACGGAAGCCGCAGGCCTGAGCTCAAGCGAGCTTTTGAAGATTACGCAGGACGCGCCCGTAGTGAAGATCACGAACCTGCTCCTGGCCGAAGCCGTGGCCTTGCGGGCAAGCGATATCCTGATCGAGCCGCTGGAGAATGAGTTGCGCGTCCGGTATAGAGTCGACGGTATATTACGTGAAGGGAGGCGCTCTCCGATAACCTTGCACAATGCCGTGATATCCCGCCTAAAAGTCATGTCCAACCTGGACATTGCCGAGAGACGCCTGCCGCAGGATGGCAGGTTCAAGGTAAAATTGCACGGTAACGAGGTGGATTTCAGAATATCGGTCATCCCTTCAAGCATGGGTGAGAAGATTGCCCTGAGAATACTGGATAAGTCGCAGGCGACGCTGGACATCGAAAAGCTCGGGTTCGGCAGTCAGTCCCTCGACGAGATAAGAAAAGCCGCGTCAAGGCCGCATGGCATGATACTCATGTGCGGCCCCACAGGCTGCGGAAAGACGACGACGCTTTACTCCATCATGCAGCACGTGAATTCCCCGGACAAAAATATCGTTACCGTAGAAGATCCCGTTGAATACCTGATCGAGGGAGTGAACCAGGTCACGTCCCGCCCGGATATAGGCTTGACGTTCGCGGCGGCCTTGAGATCTATTTTAAGGCAGGACCCGAACATTATAATGATAGGGGAGATACGGGATTTTGAAACCGTCGATATTGCGATAAAGGCCGCCCTTACGGGCCACCTGGTCCTGAGCACGCTTCACACGACGACTGCCACCGGCTCGATAATACGTCTCGTCAACATGGGCGTCGAGCCGTTCCTGCTTACGTCGTCATTGATACTCGTCGGCGCCCAGAGGCTTGTCCGGAAAATCTGCCAGAACTGCAAAGAGCCTTATGAATTATTGAGTGATACCGCCTCAAGGTTGAATATAAAATTGGATAAAGGTAAACCGCTATTCTACAGGGCAAAAGGATGCGATAAATGCTTTCATACCGGATATAAGGGCAGGGTGGGCTTGATCGAAGTCCTGACCCTGACCCCGAAGATCAGGGCGCTTATATTGGAAAACGCGCAAGAGCACAGGATAAGGGAAGAAGCAAGGCGTGAAGGCATGATCACGCTCCGCGAGAACGGCATAAAAGCCGCTCTCGAAGGAATTACGACGTTAGAGGAGATCCTTCGGGTAACGGCAGGAGACCAGGACCTGGATACGGTATAACGTATGATCGAATCATTCAAAGATAAACTTATTGATACCCTCATAAACGGCAAGATCCTCAAGGAGAAGGACCTGGAGAAGGCCCTCGACATCCACCGGAAGTCCGGCGGTTCTCTTGGGAAGATACTGGTGGAAAAAGGGTTTGTATCAGAAAAAGAACTGATGGTAGCGATGAGCGAACAGCTGAATATCCCCCCGATCGACCTCTCCAAATACAAGATAGATAAATCGCTGGCCGACCTCATACCTGAAAAGATGGCCAGGCAGTATTCTCTGGTCCCCGTATCGAAGATAGGCAGGGTCCTCACCGTTGCGATGGCGGATCCGTTGAATCTCTTTGCGATGGACGATCTTAAGATGCTGACAAAATACCAGATCGACCCGGTTATCGCCACGGAAAACGATGTAAGAGAAGCCATAAATAATTATTACGGCGCCCATGCCCAGGATATCTCCAAGATATTGGAAGAGATCCCGGCGGACGACGTGGAAGTGGAGCATGAAGAATCGGAAGAAGAGATCGATGTCGGTGAGATAGCAGAGGAGTCCAAATCGGCGCCCATCGTCAAAATAGTCAGCCTTATTTTGAATGAGGCGATGAAACGCCGCGCCAGCGATATACATATCGAGCCGTGCGAAAAGATCCTGCATATACGTTATCGCATCGACGGCAGCCTTCATGACGCTTTCACGCTTCCTAAGAAGAACCAGAATGCCGTCATCGCGAGGCTTAAGATAATGTCGAAGCTCGACATAACGGAGATGCGCCTCCCCCAGGACGGACGTTTCAAGATAAATTTCGAAGGCAAGGAGATAGATTTCAGGGTCTCCGTATTGCCCATCACTTTCGGCGGCAAGGTCGTCCTGAGGGCGCTCGATAAATCCAATCTGTCAACGGGCATAGAAAAGCTCGGATTTCTGCCCGGGCCGATGAAGACGTTCAAGGACGCCCTTGAAAAACCATACGGCATGATCCTGGTCACCGGCCCGACGGGCAGCGGCAAATCTACCACACTCTATTCTATCATAACCCAACTTAATACCCCGGAGCGCAACATCGTTACGCTGGAAGATCCCGTCGAGTACGAACTCGAAGGCATTACCCAGATACCCGCCAGGCCGGAGATAGGGCTTACTTTTTCGAGCGGACTGAAGTCCGTCTTGAGGCAATCACCGGATATAGTGATGGTGGGAGAGATCAGGGATTCCGAAACCGCGGATATAGCCATAAAAGCGTCGTTGACCGGACAGATGATCCTGAGCACGCTCCACACCAACGATTCGGCGGGGGCCATTACGAGACTTATCGACATGGGCATCGAACCGTTTCTCGTGGCGTCGAGCCTTATCCTCGTCTCCGCCCAGCGGCTGATGAGAAAAATCTGCCCTAACTGCAAGGCGCCGGTAGAGATACCGGACACCGTTCTGAAGAGGTTCGGATTGAAGCCCGAGGATATAACGAAAAAGGGCGTGAAGAATTTTTATAAAGGGAAAGGCTGCGCAAAATGTAATAATACGGGATATTTCGGCAGGCTCGGTATCCTTGAAGCCCTCCTGGTCGACGATAAAGTCCGTGACATGATAATGAAAAAGACCTCGAGCGACCTTATAAAAGATTACGCCATAAAAGAATTACGCATGATGACGTTAAGGGATAACGCGGTCGAAAATTTCCTGAACGGCGTCACTTCATTCGAAGAGGTTTTACGCGTAACATCGGAGGATTAAAAGATGAACTTTTCCCGCCATCGGTTAAAGCGCTGGCGGGATCCCGCCTGAGTAAGACAGATGGCGGGAAAATATAAGGAGGCATGTGACAAATTTTAAATACGCGGCCAAGGACAGGGACGGCAAGAACGTGACAGGTATCCTGGATGCCGTTGACCGCAACGCAGCTATAGGCATGCTCAGGAAGAGAGACCTTGTCATCATATCGCTGGACGAGTCCAGGTCCGGTTTTAACCTTTCCGCCGTCTTTAAATCGAAAAAGAGGATAAAGCTCGAAGATCTCGTTATATTTTCGAGGCAGCTTGCTACGATGGTTGACGCAGGCATCCCGCTTGTGTCGGCACTCGATATACTGGGTGAACAGATCGAGAATAAGACCTTCAGCGCCTGCATAATCGAGATCCGCAACGAGGTGGAGGCCGGGTCGAGCCTCTCGGAAGCGCTGGCAAGGCATAAGAGCGTATTTTCGCAGCTCTTCGTCAATATGGTGAAGGCAGGGGAATCGAGCGGCATGCTCGACGAGATCCTCGACCGGCTCGCGCTCTATCTGGAGAAGACGAACTCGCTCCAGCGGAAGATAAAGTCGGCGCTTGTATATCCTGCGGTCGTGAGCAGTATGGCGCTTGCCATAACTCTGGTCCTGCTTCTGAAGGTCATACCTGTCTTCAAAGGGATATTCGCGGGGTTCGGCGCGCAGCTGCCCAGGCCTACAATGATCCTTATAATGATAAGCGATACTTTACAGAAATATTTCCTTATTTGCGCCAGCATCATAATAGCGATCGGTTTCGCAGTCGCCCGGTATGTGAGGACCGAAAAGGGAAAGTTACAATTTGATACGCTCTTGCTTCATTTGCCCGTTTTTGGTATACTATTTACCAAGGTGGCGGTCAGTAAGTTCACGAGAACGCTCTCGACGCTCATAAGGTCCGGCGTTCCTATATTGTCCGCCTTGGAGATAGTCGGGAAAACCTCCGGCAATGCGCTCGTCGAGCACGCCATAGACAATGTCCGCGCGAACGTCCGCGAGGGGGAAAGTGTGGCAGAGCCGCTGGCAAGGTCTAAGATATTCCCGCCGATGGTTACGAGGATGGTCGCGGTGGGAGAGCAAACCGGCGAACTCGAAAAAATGCTGTCGAAGATAGCCGATTTTTACGATGAGCAGGTGGATGCGGCAGTGACCGCCCTCACGAGCATGATGGAGCCGTTCATCATAGCTTTTCTGGGCATAGTGATAGGCTCGATAGTCATCTGCATGTTTTTACCGATATTCAAAATAACATCTATAGTAAGCGGATAGCATGGGTGCGCTTATGAAAAACAACAGAAAAGGCTTTGGTCTGGCGGAGGTGATAGTGACGATGCTCCTGGTAGCTATTGCCGCCATCACGGCCCTCGGTTTTATCGTCTTCTGCGGCCGCTTTGTTCAGCAGCCTGAACTTCGGCTCGAGTCCGCGAACTTCGGCCGCGAGACCATGGAGGATCTTTCGATGGGGAGTTATGCCAGTCTTGTAAACGGCGGTCCTTATTCGCAACTTCCTATTGGAGGGAGCGGATATACCAGCCTGCAAGGTACACATGGCGGTAACAGGACCTATAGCGTGAGATCAAACTCCGATTATAAAACCATAACCGTTTCGGTAACATGGACTCAGTGAACCGATGAATAAGAAAGCCGTAACGCTCGTAGAGCTCATAATGGCGGTAACGTTAAGCGGGATAATAGTTCTTGTTATGGCCTGCCAGTTCGTGGCAGAATACAAAATGCAAAGCGCGATCCAGGACCAGACAAGTGTTACAACCGACGCCTCCGTCGCCATGCGCTACATAATGCGTGTCATGAGGTTCGCGATCCCAACAGTCAATATACAATATCTAGATGTGATTGGGTCTGGAGGGTTGATTAAAAAGATATTGAGCGCTGATATTGAAGCCGGCCATTTAACGGATAACCCGACTCACGTGGAATTTGACTGGATGAAGGATGGTACTCTTCAATATACGGCTAACGGCGGCGTAACCTATCTTTTACTCGCCAAGAATGTAACAAATTTTTATGCTTATCCGACGACCAGTATGCATGGTGTTGCAAACGATGAATGGGTTATCCAGCTTACGGTTACATCGCCGGAGACCGGCATGATCAGTTCTCTCGAAACAACTGTCCGGCCATTGGCGAATTAAAAGGAGGTAGTCCATTATGAAAAAAATATTATATCCGGCAATAATCTATTTTATGATGGGCCTTTCCATAGCAGCCGCCGAAAATGTGACGGTGACAACTGTCATACCCCGGCAGGATCAGCTCAGGGGGAAAAGCGGAGTTGTAGGTAACGGGCCCCTAGCGGGAACTCCAGCCACACCTCTTTGGGACTGGAGAACCGTGTCGCTTACAGATAATCAGTTTTATGTTGGAGTCAACAATGGCCTCGGCATGGGCATCGGGACGACCAGCCCGATCCGGGCATTACATCTGTATACTCCACACGTCAATGGTGTAAGTGCTCCTTCGAGTGAGATGGTGATGGAAGTGGGCGATGGTCTCGCCGATTATCGCAGATGGAACTTTGTTCTTGATGGCGGAACCGGCAATGCGCAGGAATTTTGTATCAGGCAGCTTAACGATGCAGGGAGCGGAGGGAATATTCCTTTTCGCATAACTGGCGGCGCCTCGCCACAGGTCCAATTCGGCGGTATGAGTTTTTACACTGATGCTAATAACTATCGGACCATAGACGCGAGTGCTGGCTCGGGCAAAATTAATCTGGTCGCGCAAAACGGTGTTCGCCTAAATGGTTTTTGTGCCGTGTATTGGAAGGCATATAATGGCGGCAATGGCATTTATTGTAACAATGGCGCTGAGACTTTGCTTTTTAGTGATAAGTCACCTTACGCGCCTCCTGGCTACGCCGTAAACAGCGATATCCGCCTCAAAGAAGATATAGTCACCATACCGGATGCGCTTGAACGGCTCCAATCGATCCGGGGCGTGAACTT
>PLLI01000013.1 GCA_003140915.1 Candidatus Omnitrophota bacterium | reverse complement strand
GCATATGACGGCAAGGGCGATCTTCCCAAGGCTATTCATGACTATACAAAGGCAATAGAGATAGATCCAAAAAATAGTATCGAAGCATATAATAATAGAGGGAGCATTTATTATTGTCGGGGAGATTTTGATCTGGCCATCTCCGATTATAATAAAATAATAGAAATAAAGCCGGATTTTGCCAGGGCCTATAATGACCGGGCCGCGGCATATCTGCAAAAAAAAGAATACGATAAGAGCCTGCGCGATATAAAAAAGGTGGAAGAATTAGGATGTGAGCCGGACCCTGAACTGCTCAAGAAACTCAGGCGCTTATCCCCTTTACATAGGCGCCGCTTCGCGATATAATCATTGTCTATGAAAAAAGCCTTAAAAATAATCGCAATGCTGATATTAGCTGCGGCGATATATTCGTTTATACCGGTCATCGGATTATATCTTCAGAAAAACCCCGTGCCGTATACTAATGAGCAGGCGGCTGAGAAGCTCAAAGCGAATAAGGGCGATTATTTCGAATTTATCGTCCTCGCCGACAACCATTCCGGGCTCATAATCGACGACAGCGCTGCCTTAAAACTGGTCCGGAGTATCAACCGGGAAGGGCGCTTCAAAAAGATACCTATCGACTTTGCAGCTATTTCCGGAGACATCACATTCAGGGGGTCCGCGTGGGATTACAGCATTTATAACAAGACGCGTTCTCTTATCGACTTTCCTGTGATAAGCGCGATGGGAAACCACGACGAAGATCATGACGACGGCAGCTTTTTCAGAAAGTATACGGGTGAGAAAGAGTTTTCTTTTAGCAACCGGAATTCTTATTTTATAGTGATCGATAACAGCGTCGGCAATATGAGTGACGATCAATTCTCAAATCTGGAAAGAGATCTGCAGAAATCATCTTCGTACACACACCGTTTCATAATTATGCACAAGCCGTCCATCTCTCCGGTTTTCCAATCCTGGTACAGGCCGGAATTAAATCCCTGGTCTTACCGTTTCATGAAATTATGCGAAAAGTACAAGGTCGATATCGTCTTCTCCGGCCATGAACATATCTTTAAGGTGAAGGACTTCGGCGGTGTTAAGTATGTCACCTCCGGCGGCGGCGGAATGCCGACGCAGATCCCCGCTTCGGACGGCGCGTTCCTGCATTACACGGTCGTCAGGGTATACGGCGATTATTACGATTACGAAGTGAGAAAGATATTCCCGCCCGTCTGGGAATTTTTGACATTTTACATTTGGAAAGACGCCTTCTACTTTTTGAAAAACGCCCTTTCGTAACAATTTCATATGAAGATACTGAGAGATTACGTACTAAAAGAGTTCTTCCATTCCTTTCTTCTTTCGGTAGTGGTCTTCACTTTCGTCCTCCTGGTCGGCAATATAATACAGCTGGCCGATCTCGTCATAAATAAGGGCGTCGGCATAATATCGGTCCTGAAATTATTTCTCTTCCTGATCCCGTGGCTTCTCTCTTTCACGCTTCCCATAGCCGCGCTCACGGCCGTCATCCTTACCTTCGGCAGATTTTCCGGCGACGGTGAGCTTACCGCGATAAGGGCGAGCGGGATCGGCCTCCTGAGGATATCTTCTCCGCTATTGATAGTGGGGATCATCTTCAGCTTTATCGCTTTTTTTATGAATGACCAGGTCTCGCCTAACGCCTCGTTCGCGTCACGGAGAGTGGTAAAAGAGATAGGTATGAAGAACCCCGCCGCGATGTTGGAGGAAGGGACCTTCATTAGGGGATTTGGCAACTACGTCATTTTCATATATGAGATAAAAGGGACCAAGTTCAGGAACATAAGGATATACCAGCCGCAGGAAGGTAAGACGACCCGCACAATAGTGGCGGAATCGGGTGAGATAAATGTTCAACCGGGGACGAGCATCGTGGAGCTGAAGCTCTTTAACGGGACGAGCGAGGAACCCTCTCCCACTGACCCCGATAGTTTTTATAAATTAAATTTCAAGACGTATAATATGACGGTCGACGTAGCGAAGATGATGAAACAGGAGAAGATCCAGAAGAAGGTCAGGGAGATGACCGTGAATGAATTGATGAAAGAGATAAAGAGCGTCCGGATGCAGAAGATGGACACGACGCCTCTCTACGTTGAAATATACAAAAAGATAAACATGTCCATTGCGTCATTCGTCCTGATACTGATGGGGATACCGCTCGGCATAAAGGCGCAGAGGAGTGAAAAATCGATAGGATTCGGCATAAGCCTGCTGCTCTTTGCGATATACTGGGGCGCGTTCCTCGGCGGGATAGCGATGTCTTTACGCGGGGTTGTGCTTCCGATAGTAGGCGTATCTTTGCCTAATGCGATATTTTTTATATTCGGGCTGGTATTATTCATTCATACGGCGAGACGGTAACAATTAAAACGGGAGGAGGTCATATGGGTTTAAGAACACAGCGTCAGATGAAACTGAAACAAGCCATAAAGCGAAAAGCAAAACGGAAACGCCTCACGGCAAAAGGCGAAAACCTTAACGAATATTTCTACGGCAAATATTATCTGAAATTGGGCGCTTAATATGGATAATGCCTACGATCTGATCATAATAGGCGGCGGGCCGGCCGGCCTGACGGCTGCGCTATACGCCTGCAGGGCCAGGATGAAGACCGTCTTGATAGAGAAGACGCTCTGTGGCGGGCAGGTATTGATCGCGGATAAGATCGAGAACTACCCCGGGTTTCCCGAAGGGATAAAAGGTCCGGACCTTGCGGAGTGGATGCTCAAGCAAGTTGAGCATTTCGGGCTCGAAGTAAAGAGCATAGATATAG
>PLLI01000021.1 GCA_003140915.1 Candidatus Omnitrophota bacterium | reverse complement strand
GTCCGTTCCGTAAGTCAGTCCCGCCGATCCGCCCGCCTCTTTGGCGTCTATCATATATATCTTACTTGCCAGAGGAAATTGGAATCCCCCGATAAATCCCGCCGCTATGGGCAGCAAAGTGAATATAACATCCTGTCCCAACCAGGCAACGGGCCTTGCCCCGGAATTTCCGAGCCACCGGAAGAGAAGAGGAAGCGCCAGAGGATAAATGAAAAATGCGCATTGGGTCAGGATAAATGCCCTTCCGGGCGACTTAAGTTTCGGAATGATCGTTATGCTCAGCCATCCGCCTGCGACCAGGCCTACCATGAAAGCGGTCAGGATAACGCTCAACTTATAAAAGAGATAACCGTAGATAATTTGGAACGCGAGCAATATTATTACCTGCACCGCCATACCGCTGAAACCGGCGCCTCCCAATGAAACGATCACCATACGTTCGAAAGGCTTCTTACCAAAGACCGCGATGCTTCCAAATAGCAGGACCAATCCATAGATAGCGAAGATAGCCAGCCATATCGTTTTTTCATCCGTACCTTTAAGGACCTTTGTGAATATAGAATCCCTGAACCTCGTCGTCCAAAATAACGTATCATAATAGTAAGAAAGCGGCCGAAGATCATGATTTACCGCGCCCCCGGCGCCGCTTTTTAGGATACCTTCGATATTGGCCATTCTTTGCGGGGACATCCTTGACGAGAGATAATACTCTCTCACGTATTGCAGATCGATCTTTCTGGAACGCGCCCTTTCCATCATGGCATTGTAGTCATGCGTAAGCAGCCCGGCATTATTCGTCGCCAGAAAGTATGCGGTATCACCCGGTATGACAAGAACATCTTTAAAACTTTTCTTCAGGGTAGCGTATATGGAGCGCAAAAGATCCCCCAGCTCTTTATTGATATAATTTTCGGAAGATGTTACGCCGAATGATATTATCCCCCCCATCTTTAGCGCTCCTTTTGCTTCTTCAAAAAATTCATAGGTATAATACCTGTTCAATTGCGCCGTGTACGGATCGCCCACATCCATTATGATGCAATCGTATCTCCTGGGCGTAGTCTTGATAAAAAATCTGCCGTCGATATTCTCGATCCCGACCTTTTTGTCCTCAAGCGGCGATGAATATTTTTCCGGAAGATACGATCCGGCCATCTTTATGATCAGCGGGTCCAATTCCACATAATCGAGCCTATCTATCGGATGTTTGAGAATTTCTTCAACAAGTCCGCCCACTCCTCCCCCAACCAAAAGGACATCTCTCGGCTCCGGATGCTCCAGGAGGGCCAGATGGACCGATTCCTCGGACCGCGCTTTATCGGGAATGGCGTAAAGGATAAGCCCGTTATCGAAAAAGGAAAATTGATCCGCCCTTTTTGTTAATATTATGTTGCCATAGACCGAGTTTTTCGAAGCGATCAGTTCATAGCCGCTCCACTCTTCTTTCAGCGAACGCCTTTCCAGGTTATCCCAGCCTCTGAAGATGGAGATAGAGCTCATTACAATAAAAATAGCGGCTGTAAAGACAAATGCGGCCCTCTTGAACCTTTTATCTTCGGAAAAATAGAGGATCGCGAGAGAAGCTGCGATATTTAAAATGCTTAACATTGCCGTTATTGAAATAGGGTTTACGAACCTGATGAGGATCGAACCGGCCAGAGTTCCTCCGATCACGGCGCCTACTCCCTCCAGGACATAGACACTCCCTACACTTTTATAGATACGGCATGCCAATGAAAAGAGAAAACCGAGGAGGGCGCATATAGGGACGAGGATCGTAAAGCTTGAGAGCGCCATCGGGAATAACGGTATTATCTGCCCCGGAGAAATACCGAGAACGCCTTTTATCGAGCGTATCGCGATTATTTCCAAAGGAAGAGAAATGGCCAGGAATGTTTGCAGGATGCCAAATGTCGTGGTCTTGTAATTTATTCTATCGGTAAACCTTCCGAAGAAAGCGCTGCCAATAGCGCCTCCCATGAGCCAGCTTGCTAAAATAAAGCCTATTGATAGTTCACTGCCATAGAAGACTATCAACAACTCCCGCATGAATATTATCTGCGAGGCCATCGCGGTAATACCGATAATTATTATTGAAATAGCGGGCATATAAGCACTGATCCAAACAATATGAGAAGTGCAGCGCAGGCGATCCTGAATATCAGGCGGCCCTTTTCAAATTTTAATATCTTTGAGGGCACCAACCCCATGACCCCGGTAAGTAAACCGACAACTATGAGGCCGGATAAGAATGTGCCGAGGCCGAAAGCGAGGGCGTATGCCGCTCCCTGAAATGCGCTCTTCGATATAAGAGCTATTTCCAATAGTAAAGCGGCCAGCGGCCCGCACGGCGCGCATCCTATCAAAAAACCGAATATAAAAAAGCCAGTTGAAGAACGTCTCTTCGCGGGCCGGTCTGTGCATGCGCAATTGCCGTCATTTTTATACAGCAGGATGATCATGCCAAGGATGATACTGATAATTCCGGCTATCGGCTTAAAATAGCGGATGTAATGCGAGCTAATGAGGCACCTGATGAGTTCGCCCGACAGGCCGGCAAAATATCCCAAAACGGCATATGCTAATATCCGTCCTGACAAAAAAATAGATATGCGGCTCAATGCTTCGCGCAGATCTTTTTGGCCGGCAGCTACATAAGTAGCAAGGACCGGAGCGCAGAAGAAGAGGCAGGGACCGGCTATGCCAAAAGAGAAGCCTATGCCGAAGAGCTGAAGATAGGTGATCGCGGTATTTAGTTCCATATCCCGGCTATCTTTTCACCGCAAAATTTGCATTTGCCGTCTTCTATATTATTTTCCAGGATCTCATAACCTATTCGCGCTACGACTATTTTTTTGCATTTTGGACAATAGGTATTTTCGTATGTGTGGCCCGGGACATTCCCTATGTAAACATATTTCAGCCCGGCCTCTTTGGCTATTTTATACGCCTCTTCAAGTTTTTCTATAGGAGTGGGCGGCAGGTTCTGAAGTTGGAACGAGGGCATGAAACGGCTGAAATGGAGCGGAACGTCCTCCCCCACGTTCTCTCTTATCCATTCGCACATTTTGCGTATCTCTTTCGGATCGTCATTCTGGCCCGGTATAATGAGGTTGGTAAGCTCAAGCCATACCCCTTCTTTCTTTACGGCCTTTATCGTCGCGAGTACCGGTTCCAATTCGGCCATCGCGCCCATCTTTTTGTAGAATTNNGAGGCATCCATGTATTTGAGGAGTTCCTTGAGCGGGGCTGGATTTATATAACCGCAAGTGTGCATACCGTTCCTCAAGCCGCGGGATCGGGCCAGTTTAGAGATATCGAGCATATACTCATAGAAGATCGTCGGTTCGGTATAGGTATAGACTATAAATGAGCTCCCGCTCCTCTTCGCACCGGTGACAACGTCTTCCGGCGTCATGTCATACGCGGTAACCTCGTCGGGTTTCGCTTGCGAGATCTGCCAATTCTGGCAGAAGAGGCAGCGCATATTGCATCCCGCGACAGCTATCGAGAACGCTGTTGTCCCGGGGAGGACGTGGAAGAACGGCTTCTTTTCGATAGGATCTACATGGACGGCAATGGGATTTCCGTAACCCAGGGTGTAGAGAACTCCGTCTCTATTTATACGTGCCGTGCAGAAACCTCTCTGACCCGGATTTATAACGCAACTGCGGGGACATAACAGACAATGGACTATATTATTTCTGACAGATTCCCAGTAACTTGCTACGCGGCCCTTGGATGAGTTAGGCTCTACGGCGTAAATATGGGCTTGATCGAGGATAGAACAAAACAGGAGGACAAGGAGGATGATCGATAACAATCTCTTCATACTATTATAATAGCGTATTTTTCTGTTATTTCAATATTATTTTAACGCGCCGTTTATCT
>PLLI01000097.1 GCA_003140915.1 Candidatus Omnitrophota bacterium | reverse complement strand
TTAAAATTCTGTATCTATCGAACGTATCATGATATTCCAATTGTAAGGTAGCCACCACGGCTTCGCTGTAAAAGGTCATCTCGCTTATTACCGTCCGTCCGCCATATTTCCCGGCCTTAAAATCCTTAACTGTAATGCCGGCTATTGTAGTCTCCTTTGGATGCGGAAACATATCCGGAAATCTGGTAAGTTTTGCCACGGTATTTTCCGTATTTTGCGATTTCGGCTGTTCCGGTTTGCGGTCAGGCAGCCATGCGCGGGTCATACNNAGCTTCTCTCTTGCACTGTTGGGCTTGCCAAGATGTCCGCTGATTTTGTCGGGTTTTTTCGTTTCATCCTTGTTTGCAACGCTAAGAGCGCTTATCGCCTCTTCGCAAGCTACGCGCATCGAGGAATCTTTTCCATGTCTCTCTTTAATCTCACTTAAGACTGGGATCGCTTCTTTTACATTAAGACTCTTCAGGGTTTCTACGCATACGCTCAGATCCACGTTATTAAATTGGCTGGACCCTGTCAAATTCAGCAATTTAGCATTGTTGCCCCCCATGTACTCTAAGACCGCCGCTTCCCAACTTTCCATAAATTCTCTATGCTTCCAATCGGCGCGTAGCGTGCATAATTGGACGACATGTTTTTCGGGTATCTTAGCTAAAGCGGCGGTTGCTACGATAGACGCGTCTATTATATCCATATCACTGCTGTTACTTGCTCTGGAAATAACCGAAATTACATCTTTTGCCGGCTTACCTATATAGCCCAAGCCCCATATGGCCACGACCCTTAACAAAACTTCCTTACTGTTATCAGTTAATACGACAAGGTACGGTATGGCGCTTTCTCCTACATATTGAAAAGCACGGGCCTCTACATCCCTGAGCGAATCGATATCTATCTGAAGCCTATAGCTGTTATAAATTTCTCCCACTCTTGTCCTNNCTTGGAGGCTTCTATTTGCCCATTTCGTAAATCCTCTATCAAGGAGGGAATATCTATTGCCGGCACAGCTTTTGCGACAGCCTGGTTAAATTGACCGATGCCTTCATGCACGCCATTCACGGATTGTTCAAATGCTATCGCTTGAGCATCTAATCCTAATTTCAGGTCTGCCCCCTTAAGGATATGGCACATTTTTTCTATCAGCATCCAACTTCTGTTGTGCGCATCTACCCAGCTGACTATATCAGCGCCATTTCGAGAGCGAAAGTAGTTGAGTGTCTCTTTTAACTCTCTGACGTCACCTATCAACGTCTTGCCTCCAGGAGACTTATCGGATACTCGTTCTTCAATATATTCGGCTATTGCTAAAAGCGATTCAAGGCTACCCCTTATGTTTTTGATAGCCCCTGCCATCTTTTTGCCGCTTTCGGTTAACTGCCACTTGTAAGGCCTCTCGCTTGGTTCATTAACACGCTCTACAAGCCCCCGTCTTTCCAGTGAACGGGCGTTGTTATAAAGATCGTCCTCGATGGAAGTATTGCCGAGCGCAAGGTTCTCAAGGCCCAGGATGACATTGTCTTTCTGAACCTTTTCATAAACCGGCCGATAGTCTTGTATCGTCCATACCTTATCGGCAAGTCCGCCCAATGCTATGACGGTCATCATATATTCCGGGCTCTTGCCATTTTTAAGCCGCCCGTCAGCCTTTTCTGCCGGTCCGGGTTTTTCTGCGTCCGCCGCCGCGGCTTGCGATTGCGGCGTAGATTTTACCTGTTCGATCGTGCCTCGCACTATAACTGCAGCGAAGTGATAAGGCGCAATATTAAATATGGCTTCCTTTTCAGCAGCTCCTTCTTCGGTTGTTTCATGTATCATAAGCGTGCACAGTTCATGACCAACCGCGACTATTACACAGTGTCCTCCCGGGCCAAAAATTAAATCGACCGTATTGTTATCATCTACAAACTCTTTGAGCATTCTCGAAACAGCTTCTTTCCTGTGCCGCAATAACGATGTTTTAGGAAATCTGAAAGTGAAGCGCAGGCCCTTATAAATAAACGATTCTGTTATTAACGGCACTTTGTCAGAGACCACGGCTCCTATTTCTTTAGCCTGGGCGGCAACTAATGCCCTATGGAACGCAAGCGCTTTTACATGATCCTGGCTGATCACGTCTCTTATTTTGCTAATTAAACCTCTGCTGAAGAGAGCGCCTCTTTTTATTAACGCTTCGACCAGATCCTGGGCTGTCGACTGATCAGCCAAATACTTCTCAGCCTCTTTTTTCATTTCATTCCCGAGTCCTAAATTACCGGCAGTTTGCGATGCCGGGCTCATAGCGTTCATATATGCTTCATCCGCCAGCGTATTCATCTCATTAGTAAGTTCACTGCATTCGGTAAGCCATTGGATTAGCTGTTTTCTCGAGTCATCATTCACAACTACTACCCGCGCCTTATCAGCTATATAATGATCGAAAGACGAGCCCTCGATATGTACCTCAGTATCATATATATTAGTTGAGTCGATTCCGGCATTATCGGCACGCCTCACTACACGAAATTCTTTTCCCGGGCCTTGCTTGATAGCATCATAGAGTTCTGCTACTAATATATCTCCCGGTTTAATTTTATCCATAGGCGGCAGAGCGTCCGTTGGTAATGCGCTAAGCAGCGAATATAATTTTTTGAAAAGCTCTTCCCGTCTTGCCTCGAGCGCCGAGAGCCTTTCAGTTCCTCTTGGTATGCTGCTAAGGGCCTCCTTAATATTGACCGGCTCTAAATGTCCCGTACGCGCCCACTGCAAACTCATAAGCGCCTCACCTAAGTTTGAAATCGAAGTATCGGCTACCGGCTGTTCCGTAGTAGTTTCAGCTTCTCCATTCAACAATACCAGTGTTTTATCTGTCGCCCAAAGAGCAAATTGAAAAGCTATCTCCTCAGGTTTGCCTTTTACATTTTCGAGCATCTCTAATGCTAATGCAGCATCATCCTTTATCAAGCTGCAAAACTCTTCAAACTGTCCGATAAACTCCGGACGATAACAGTTTAATTCCGACTTGGCTATCCTATAGTGCTCTGCATCGTTAATGCGTTCGTCGGATGACCTGAGACGAATGAGTATGCGCACTTCCTCATTTTTAAGAAGAAGGGGCATGCTTATATTACGAGGTGATGTTATGTCTATCAGGCGGCTGTCGACCGCAATAATAGAATGGGCTAAGGCAAGCGGCGCTTTATCTCCAGCTTTGATGTATTTCCCTAATAATAGCTGGAGAACGCGTCCTAAAAGCATCCCATTATCTATATACTGGACAGTGTCCTGGACATACTTGTCCAAGCCTTTGTCATTTTTGACGGCCTTTGCCAATATCTGACCTGCCATGCTTGCCTGAAGTATGAGCTCTTCGGGGGCCTCGACGTGGTAGCGGAATTGGCTTCTTGTAATAACTCTCAAACTTTCGAGTCCTTGCATATCTCTACGAACCGTAGGACGCCACCAAATCTTTGGCAGCTTTTCAAATCCTAAGGCAGGGCCGTAAGTATCGTGTAACTTTTTATAGTCACGTGGAGAATAATCGGTCGTTCCGGTGCCGACCAATAGCATGAGCGCGTCCATCGAGCTCATGCCGGATGTCTTTCGCCTGCCGCGGCGGTCGGGTTTTTCTGCGTTTGCCGTCGCCGCCTGCGATGGCTGCGGCGTTACGGGTGTTCCCAGCGCCTGTTGCATTATAACTCTGAGAGCTTCGATATCCGTCTCGCCGAGTAGAAGAACCTTGGCATCATCACTATCCCGATTGAACCACTCGATCAGGCCTTCTGTGGCATTCGGGATGATCTCGACACGGCTTGAATGCCCGTCATCTATGATCAGAAAATTACCGTTATCTATATAGATAAAGAATCGTTTTCCTTCACTACCTAACCGCTTCTCCACGGAAACCACAGTTCCAGGCAGTATGTTCGACAGCGCACTAAGACGAGCTGTCTTCTTGACCTCAGATAATACGGAATAAGCATCTTGCGATAATCGCGCCAGCAACAAACGCGTTTCGTATCTGTGCTGTAATCCATTAAGCGCTCTGCCTGTCTCGAGCGGAATATTTTTAGTATTTATTGAGAGACCGGCAGCCGGTGCTTCCTTATCTTTAATCTCCCCTGCTTTTTGTTCGGCAAGACACCTTTCGAATTCTGCCAGGTTTTTCGGGTTATCGTTAAAGAATCTGCGGAATGACTCGATCATTTTAGATTGAGCAGACTCTGGCCTGGTTTTTACATATTCTGCGGCGTTCTTCGGCGTCCATTCATTCTCAGTCTGCGCATCCGCCGGCGGATTTACTGCCACCGACTGCATTTCTCTTTTTTCGACTTCTTCACGGTTAACCGTTATTCTCTTCGGCGCTTCGATCCTGACTTTAACTTGGCTAAAAGAGACTTTTGATTTACCAGGTTTCACAGTAAAAGAAACTTTGACTATATCATTGCCTATCTTTAATACAAGGCCATCTTCCCCTATATTTAGTACAAGCGGTGCGGCATTTTCATCTCTACGCACTTCTTTGCTGTCAACGCCCGCTCTTTTGACCGGATCGTTGTAAACCTCTCCTCTATATATAGTCACATTGGAGGGTGCCTTTACCGCACATCTCACCGTATATTCATTTACTATACCCCGGATATTAACGTTTATATCATGGTTAATAATGACACTCTGGCCGATTTTGCGCGTAAAGGTGGGAGCTGCTATGCGGTCCAAATCTTCAACAGGCGGAGTCGCGTTTTCAACCACAGCCGGCACATCGTGCTGCAGGATCGCCCAATAACGGACATAGGCCAACCTGGATAACCGCTCATTAACCTGGCCGGTTTGCTTCCTCAGTATTTTCCGCTCTGCGCTCGTCAGATACCAGTAACGATTCCACAAGCTAAGCTCCAGCTTATCGTATCCGAACTGATCGAAGAATCTTTCATAAGCAGCCGGTAAACCCAAATTAACTTGTGAGGAATTTTCGGTATTTTTTGCGAGCCATGTCCGTGCCGCAGCGCGTAATATATGCAACACCCTGGCGGCATCATGAACGCTATATATCATCTGCCTGACTGTCAGCGGCACCGTCTGTTCGCTTCTTAATTGTTTCAACTGATCTATAAGCCACTCGTCGTTCCCTGTAATTAGCCCGAGCTGGGTATAAAAATAAGCGAGGGCGTTATCAGGTAAGTTCAGTTCTATGAACGACGGAATTTGAACCGATGATGCCGTACCTTTTCCCGCAACCTGTTGATTAATGAGCGCTTTATAAAGTTCTATGAGCCACCCTCGTTCTTTGTGGCCTAATATCCTATGATTTGTTAATAATTTCTGGGCCTCTCCTAGGGTAATATTATCTACAGACTGTATCAACTCAGCCAAGATCATGGATTCTTCCGGAGCTATTACAGATTTTCCATTGAACTTCCGGCTGCACAATATGTCAAAAAGCTTGCTAAGCACTATGCACTGGTTATGCTCGCTTATATTATACTTCGTCAATAATTCCTGGACCATTGCCTGGCCGCTAAGAATTTCCTTATGGTCGATAGTAGCCACAAGCCGCGTCATCTCTGCCAGGACTGCGGCTATCTCCGCCGCTGAATGCGTTTTCCTCAGTTCGCCGGCGTACATGCCGCCGCCTTCGCTAGCGCCAAGGAAGGCCCTGCTGATGATC
This sequence comes from Candidatus Omnitrophota bacterium, assembly GCA_003140915.1. GTDB lineage: Bacteria > Omnitrophota > Gorgyraeia > 2-01-FULL-45-10 > 2-01-FULL-45-10 > FEN-1322. The sequence goes on along the minus strand of PLLI01000097.1, from coordinate 12,938 downwards.
ACTCTTTCAACGTCCGTAAGCGGCACGCCTTCTATTTTTGCGGCTTTAATCGCCGCATCTATCTTATCCCGGCTTGGTTCATTGACGAGATAATCTAACTCATCCAAGATGTTCAATAACCCGTCATGCGATTTATCGCCTCTCGCCTGGCTCACAAGCGCACAAACAGTATCGTATTGCATCTGGCGCGACATCTCTTTGCCTACGATTGCTTCTTCGATCAAGTCGAATGTCAATTCGATAAGGCTGCCGACACCGGTTGCTGCGTTTAAAATACCCGCCTTATCGAATCCGTGGAGTGCGTACAATTCGGCGGGGGTACCCGATTCTCCCCATTTCTGTATGCCCAGGTTTCTTACAAAATAAGGCAATTGACTTCTTGAGCGCACGCCTTTATTGACTAAGACTGTATTTATCCTGTCGCCCAGTATCTCCGGTAAGGCATCTATGACAGTTACCAAAGCCTCTTTACAGTCGATCAGGTTCCCGAACTCCGTTATATTCATCTTATTTGTTATCTCATTAAGATGGGTGACGTTCACTACCCTTACTTTTTGGCCCGTGGCCGCGATCTCTTTAGCCGCAGCTACGGCATCAACGGCAACTACGCCTGTCGACACTATCACGACGTCATATTTTTCGGCCGTCTTGGGTTTTCCCGCTTCCGAATCGTAGAGCACGTAGAAGCCCTTCTTCGCGCCCTTCTGCCATCCTTCCGGTTTGGCTAAAATCGGCGTATCTAAACGCGCCGGCCGTATGTAATATATGCCGCCTTCTGTGCACAGATGGTCATGTATATATCTGNNGCTTCGAGTATATGAACACCGGGAAGCGCGCCAAGCACTTTTTGAGAATGAGGATCCTGATGCGTGCGTGCATCCGGGCCTGTCGCCAGGCCGCCGTGGGTTCCGACGATCATTATAGGAAGCTTAGTATTTAGAACCGCGTTTAGCTGGTCTACCATCCTGGTCACGAATACGGCGAATGTCCCGCTGACGGGTATTTTGCCGCACGTCGCAAGCCCTACCTCGCAAGACACCATATGTGCTTCACGAATACCCATCTTAATACATCTGCCGGTGGGATTCTCCTTAGAAAATATCCCGTATGCGGCCGCAAACTTATCGAACATCACCGAACCCATAAGATCGGCCGACATAACGACAACTTTAGGATTTTCCGCGCCCTCCAACACAAGCTCATCTCCCTCAGCTGTTCGCGTAGAGACTTTCTTATCTGCAGGATAGGCCTTTTTGACTTCATTAATGATCTTTTGGGCTTTATCGCTTTGGACGATATTGAGCAGCTCTTCTTCTCTATCCTTAACTGCCGCCTCGTTTCTTTTATCTATTTCTTCTTTCTCAGTTTGATTCAGAGCAGTCTTCGGTAAGAGACTGCTCATAAACGTATCTTTATTAAAATCCTGGCCGCCAAGTTTTATCAGGTCGTCTTCGATGATCTTTGTCGCGGCCTCCACATTTTCCTTTTTCGGCGCAGACCCGTGCTTATCAAGGCCCGGCAGGTTTGCCCCTTTTGTCGTCTTCGATATGATAATGGTGGGCTTGCCGTTTTTGGTCTTCTTGGCCTTTTCGATCGCCCTGACTACATCTTCTACGTCTTCTCCATCGGCCGTTATGACATTCCATCCCCAAGCGTCCCACATTTTAACCTGGCCTTCAAAACCTATATCAACATCCGTCACTTTGCCATCTATTTGAATACCGTTCCAATCGAGGAATGCTATTACGTTATCAAGCCCCATAGCAGCCGCATGCCTTGCGGCCTCGTCGACCTGGCCTTCCTGTACCTCACCGTCACCTAACATAACAAAAGTTGTATAATCCCTGTTGTCCATCTTTGCGGCAATAGCCATGCCCATTGCCCCAGAAACGGCAACGCCGAGGGAACCTGCCGACATATCAATACCCGGAGTTTTATTCATGTCAGGATGGCCCTGCAATATTGAGTCAAGTACTCTTAAATTATCAAATTCGTCTGTTGAAAAGAACCCTGCTCTGCCTAACGCTGCATATAACCCTGGGCATGCATGTCCTTTTGAAAGGACGAACCTGTCCCTGTTAATCCATTTGCTGTCTACTGTGTCACTTGGATCGTAGTTCATTATCCTTTTGCCGTCGGACGTCTTGCCAAAATAGCATGCGGCAACCATATTGAGCATCGAAAGCGATCCGCCCGGGTGTCCTGAACCGGCCTTATAGATCATATCCACAACGTCTTTTTCAAGGATCCTTGTAATAATTTTAAGGCCAGTCACTGAGACATCCGAGAGAGACGAGGCGCGCGCCTGCTTAAATGCGTCGTCTATCATCCCCATGATCTTTTTTGTCGATCCTTCGAAGTCCTTCTTTCCGCCTTCGAAGAGTTCGGCGCCGACCTTGTCCCTGCCGGGTAAAATTCCCTGGATGGCGAGTATATCAAGTTCTCTTAATACACGTAGCGCTGCCCGGCGATTTTCCACTATCGTCGCAGAAACGGGTAGATTATTCGCCATCATGTATTTAATGGTCGTGTATGGCAATGTATTAACGACATGATCGCCTAGTACGGGCGTAACATATATGTCGTCAGGATACAATCCAGCGTCTTCTTTGTTAAGAAGGCCTTTCTTCACCATGTCGCCTACCTTCGAGCCTGTTGAGGCTAAAAGGAAATCCTGCGGCCTGGCGCCCTTTTCTTTTAATGTATTGTAACGGGCCTGCAGGTCCAGGACTTTAAAGTGCATAGCTTCCGTCATTTCCTGGGTCGGTTCGGTCCCTAAGAATATCGCGCTGAAGATCTCGTTATATGAGAATTGAGCTACCGCATTTGCTATCTTGGACTGCAAGTGTCTTATATCCTGCTTCTCGGTTATCGCCTTTGCGTAAGCGACGTCCCAGCGGCTTAAAAAGAAGCTCGCCACAGAGTATAGTGTCGATATGTCAACACCTGCCGCTACCGCACGTTCCAAGCCTTTGATGTATGCCTCCGCTACCTTTATATATTGTTCGGGCGTAAAGATGAGTGTAGCGTTGACGTTTATGCCTTTTGCGATCAAATCCTCTATTATCTGATAGCCGGCATCTGTCGCCGCTACCTTAAACATGATGTAGTCAGGATCCATGCCTTTAAGCTTAAGCCACTTATCGGCCTCTTTTAGCGAAACCTCGACGTTATCGGCATCGAGGGGATTTAGCTCGATACTGAATTTGCCTACAACCTTGCGATCCTTGAAGATCTTGATGACGGAGACCGCGAGCTGCCTTATGATCTCGAAATAGACTTCATCTTTAGAAAGGCCCTTGGCGGCTAATTTCGCCATCTCGGCCTTCACGTTCTTGTCTTCCAGATACGCCTTTATGAGATTGGGGTTTGTGGTAACGCCTGTTATGCCGTGGATATCGGGATCCACGAAGTCCTTGAATTCGCCGGACTGGATCATCTCCCACGTAAGGCCGTCTAACCATATCTGCTGGCCTACCTCTTTATATGTAAGGAGGGACGACGCCGGCCTGGCAAACTCTGCAATAAGATCATGAAGAATGGGCCGATATTCTCTGTAATTGTCCACAATTTCGTTCGGGCAGTAGCAAGCGGCATCCAAGAGCAGAGCTACGTTTTCCAAAAAATCGGGCGAGGTCCTGTCATAATATTGAGCAAAGACCCTGAATATCCTTTCCTGCAGAACCGGGTTATCAAGCAATTTATGAAGGGTCTCTAAAAACAGCTGAAGTGTCAACCCATCCTCTTCCGCCCGGTCCCAAACAGCATCTTTGTTAAATAAGGGTGAGCTATCTTCGATAGTGGCTAATAATTGCGCAAGCTCGGACACAAGCCCTACCCTGCGTGCGTTATCCGGATCGGTAGGGATGACTTCATATTCTGCGGTATATTCCCGCAAAGGTTCTCCGGGTTTGATAATCTTACACGTTGGTTTGTGGTCTGGACTGAGCGAGCCGATATCTTCTTCCAGCGGCTGGGGGCTGACAGTACGCCTCTGCCTGTTTATCCACACTTTGGTCTGCGCAAGGCCATGCTTAAGTCTTATAACCGTTCCATCCGATAAAGTAACGTCGGAAATAGCTGCGCCTTCGTGGCTCTCGAAAACTTGCTCATAAACCATATTATATATCTTTTGCGGAGCGGTTAAGTTAACCGGCTCTGTCCTGCGTGGAGTCGCCGGAAAAAGGCCGTCGTAGACAACGCGCTCTGTGTCTGTGCTGCTGAAACTGACCGGCTCACCGCCCGAGTTAAGCCAGATGTGAAGATTTGTATAATTGGGGAATGGCACTTCGCCGTCATTGAGAATAGAATAATTTACTTTGAGGGTATTTCCTATCAATGTATAGGTAAGCCTTAGCTTAGCAGAGGCCTTTTTATCGCCTTTGTCGAAAAGTTTCCTGAATGCTTTGTTCTTGCTCGCGCCGGAGACAAGCGTAATGTATACGCCCTCCTCCTGGCCAGCCTCATCTTTAACCACTCCGGCCGACTCTGTCTCCCACTCCATCTGGATCCCGTGAAGAGCGTTGCCGCCTTCGTCCTGGTCGAACCTTACTTCTTTATTGCGGAATTCGTTAAGATCCTTCTTATTATTCTCTACATTCTCCCCTTCCAATTGAAATACGCCGTCTTTTACCCTGCCACTAAATACAAAGAACGGGGGCGGGAATCCTCCGACAACGGTATACTGGCCTTCGGGATACTGCAGTATCTCTTTGCCCGCAACCTTCCACGACCTTAGCACCCCGATACCATCTATAGCTTGTAGCGAATTACCGGCTTTGTTCGTGATCGTAACGATCTTATGCCCCTGCTCGGTAGTAACTTTTTTGTATTTTGTTTCGATAACTTCGGCGCCGTCCGAGAGCACCGGTTCGATGAATGTGGCCTTGACGGTTTTATCAGGGTTTTTGCTTAACCAATCTTTTACGACCTGGCTTGCGTCGAGCCATTCCTTATACCTCATCTCTACGCGCTGACGCCATTCCCTATAAAGCCTGCCGCTAGACCTGTCTACATAAAATCCGACGTTACCGCCGCCACCGCCACCTTCCATGCGGCCATATACTCCTAATACTTCTATGTCCACATGTACTCTGATATTTAATTCCTTGCCAACCGCATAACCGATATCAAGCAGGGCGTCCTGGGCGCCGTTCTCTCCGGTAATCTGGAAATCGCCGCTCATGCGCAGGCTTCTTCCTTCGGCGTCGATCAGTTCTCCGAACGAGACCACATCACCCTTTTCTGCCGCTTTTCCTGTCAGGGGAGTTCTTATGGCTGAGGTGAGCTGGTGCCTCATCCTGCGCAGACACAGAGCAAAGCTCTCCGGATCACTTAAGTTAGCATGCCTGAAAACGACCTCTTCTTTACCTTTTTTAATTACGACAGGCTTTTTATACCCTCCCTCAAGTTTATGGAATCTATCGAATATTTCGGAATTTGAAGGCAGGTTATCGGCATCATGAGCCTTTAATTCCTCCGGTGTTATGAGCCCGCTATCCAGGAGTGTTTCTCTGAATCCTTCACGCACAAAATCCACCTTAGGCGCCTTAGGATCAAAAAAGTTTATGAGCCGGTTGATCTCGGCGAGCGTAAGAGATGTGCTCCCATAGATATCCCGTTCCGGGAAAAGCGCCTTCAAAGTATCGTGGGCTTTAGGAAGTTCGCCAAGGTTGCGGTCGTTATATTCCGTCTGTGCGAGGTCATGCGGTATGTTGGTATTGACGAGTACCCTCTGCAGGGTCTCGGGCAAAAGCGACTTGAAGTATGTTATCTTTTTCGTTGCATAGTCTATCATCGCGAAGAAACCTTTTTTGGAAAAGACGATGAGGAGCTGGTCTAACCAGCCGCACGTGGAGCCGACGAATTTGTCCCATTCCCCGTCCCGCGCAAAGGTAACGATCTCGACCGGCGTTAGTTTCCACCCGAAGAGTTCGTCGAGCGCCATAGTAACAGCAACGTCGTTCGACGCGGAATTCGACAGCCCCACGCCGTAAGGAACGTTACTGGCTATCACTATATCCAAGCCTGTTTTGAGATCCTTTTGCTGTACCGCCTGCATCAATACGCCCATAGTGTGGTTTGCCCACACGGGTATCTTTCTTTCCGCGGCGGGTATCCCGTTTTCTCTCTCGTATATCGCTATTAACTTTTGTAACGCTTCAAGGTCATCCAGATTGAATGCAAAATATTCCTGAGTATCGGCATGCACCATGCGCACTACCCGGTCGTTTCTTTTAGCCGCGGCCGCAAGGAAATTGTTCTGTATGGCTCCTCCCATGGAATATAAGTGGACCTTACCTGTCTTGATCTGCGCTTCGTTATAGTCGACGTGCTCACCTTGCACGTTGTCCCTCCCGGGCGCTTTCGTTGTCACGTCCGATGTGCTGTTAAACTCGCGACTGAAGATATCTTTGACTATAGCTGCCCTCTTCGAATCATCTGCCGTTGACTGCAGCGCTGCCGCCTCGCTCTCCGAAACCGTCACATCCTTTTTCGTAACAGGAATATTGATCTTCTTTATCGCGCCGGTGATCAGCTCGAATATCTTATTCTGATCCGGGTCGCTATCCTTCGCCCATTTTAGGATCTGGTCGTCTGTCCATTCCTTCTTCGCTTGATCCAGCACCCTGAACTTATTGATCTCATCCTTAAAGAGTCTCTCGAAAAATTCCATTTTGAACTGCCAGCTCAAGGTCATATCCTGCAGAAGATATTCCCTCATATCCTGTATGATGGCGAGCGGCGCTCTATCCGGAACTTTCTTCGTCTTCTCCTCAAACCCTTTCGGGTGCGCCATGCGCCACTTAACAGCGCCTTCGATGATCGTATCAATATCGCTATACTGCGGCTCCCACCCTAACACTTCTCGAGCTTTATTGATCCTGGCATCCAGTTTATCGGGATCACCGGGCCTCGCTGGTCTATACCGGATACTGCTTGTACAGGGTTTCCCTGTTATTTCCGATACTTTCGCTATTATGCGCTCAGCGATTTCGAGGTTCGAATACGTCCTGAGGGCGCCGAGATTGAACGCCTCAAAAACACCTTCGTCCGGCTTCGCTTCTTCCTGCTTATTTAACCAGTCAACCGCAAGAATATGGGCAACCGCAAGGTCCTTTACGTTGATATAACTGCGCTGGTGACTGCCGTCTCCGTTAATCCATAAATCTTCATTGTTTAACGCAGCCATAACGAAATTCGGGATAATATGCGTCTCCGGATCATGATCCTCGCCGACATCTTCCGAGAACGCGCCTGCTGCGTTGAAATACCTGAATGCAACCGCCCTGAAACCGTACTTTCTGGCGTATTCTCTCAGGAGCATCTCCATCATATATTTCGTCACGCCATACGGATTTATCGGATTGAGTTCGGCATTCTCATCGATCGGAACCGTCTTCGGGGTCCCGTAAGTGGCAGCCGATGAAGAGAATACTATCTTCTTGATCCCGGCCTCGCGCATCGCCTCGAGAAGGATGTGCGTATTTATAATATTATTCTCATAATATTTCTCCGGCTTCTCATTGGACTCGCCTACCTCTATATATGCGGCGAAGTGAATGGCCGCTTCAGCGGCCTTTGAGTCTCTAAAAGCTTTTACGAGTGCCGCTTTGTCGGAAAGTTTGCCCTCTATTAATTTTACGCCATCAGGCAAAGCCGCTATATGGCCGGAGCTAAGATTATCATAAACCACTACTTTACAGCCATCATCAAGATATTTTTTAACCAGCGGGTTAAAGTCATTTACAACCGTGCTTCCTATATATCCGGCCCCGCCAACGATCAGGACGGTCTTCTCCTCTGCTTTTGCAGGGACCGGCGGCTGTTGAGATGCGCCGGCAACCTGTTTTCCCCCCATTTCTTTTTCAGATTCAATTTTCAATACTTCTAAATGGCGTTGAGCACTATCGTTTATCTTAAATAGAAAACGGCCGGAGGAACTATTCTTGTCCACTCCGAGCCATCGCAGGGGTATGGGGCTTTCCAGATTAAAGGCCAGTTTCCACAGGTCATTTCGTGCCGTTGCAAGAGCGGATTTTCTATTTTTTGCGGGCACTTGATAACCGTATTCCGGATGCGCCTTCAGAAAAGGTATGTATGCTTTATCCAGATAATCAGCCACGCTAAAGGGTTTTCCCCATAAGGAAGGAGTAAAAGCGAGGACTACTGCCGCTGCATGCATACTCTTCCCCAGGTGTTCTTCAAACCTTCCGCTTTCGTCCCGGTCGCTCTCTTTTCTCAGATCAGCGAGGGTGCCGTGGAGAACCGTTGTCTTAGAAGTACCCGCTTGCCTGGTCTCGCGGTCCATCGCCGCTGTCAGAAGGCTCGGGTCCACCTTAAATTCGGGGATCCCTATACCGCGCCTCGAAAAGAACCGTGAATTTAGCGAGAAGGCAAGGCTAATGGCCGCTTCTCTCTCCGCGGGGTTTTCGAGTAAATCCGGGAATTCTTGCCAAAATTCAAGATTTTTGAATTCTTTATTATTGATGTCGGAAATCTGCCTTAGCAGTTTTTCGTATTTTGCGCCGTTATAGCTCCTGGCGTTCCATTTGTAAAATGAACATACGAGGCACATCCACGCCGCCTTGTGAGCGACATCGTTCGCCCCTTCTACAAGTTTCTCATATATACATTCTGCGAGGCTCTTTGTCTCCCCGTTATAGGTGAAGTAGACGTCGTGCTCTTTTATATATTCCAGCAGCTGCGCAAACTCGGTATGGAGGACCAGGATGTGCTTATTATCCTTGGTAGTCTCTATCTCGAATTTAGGCAAATAGCCCTTAGCCGATTCGAAGTAGCCTTCCTCTATATTGTCAAAGGCCGCGAGCTTGCTTCCTTTCGATTGAGCGGAAAGCCGTATGGCGTCTATCAGTTTATGCGTCTTGTAAATCGGGCTTTCGGCCAACTCGGGAGGGAGGTTTGCAGCGTTTATCTTTTCCGGGAATGTTACGCCATAGCCGACAAGATCCGTCAAGTTGTTTAAATCCGGTAACCCATAATATTTCATTTCCGGAGAGGTCGGGATCTCTGTGGAAAATACCTGGCTCAGCATGTGAAGTATATTACCCTGAGTCGGCATAGTTATGGTGCCGGGCGCGGTGCCTAACCCGTAGGAAATTTCGTTGAACATAAAGGCGCTGGCAACAACGAGACATATTATCTTTCGCGCTATGGTATTCTTTATCATTTTTTTCTCCTTGTTCTCGTTATAGATTGTAAAAAGCTTTAGTATCAATAAAAAAGACGCTTGGTATTTGCCAAGCGTCTTAAAACATATTTGTTGAGAAAAACGAATTATTGAAATTGTATCATATGGGGGAAGTTTGTCAAGCGGTTTTAGATAACTTTTTTAATACTTAACAAATCGCGAAGTTTGCCGGCACTTTCAAATCTTATAGAATCGATACCCAGTGCAGTCGCTTCTTTTATCAGGTCTTCCCTGTCATCGATATAGAGAATAGAGCCTTTATCGCCGCCTGCCCGACGGATAACGTCTTCGTATATCTGGCGTTCGGGTTTCGTGGCGCCGACTACAAATGAAAGGATGAGCTCGTCGAATATCTTTATTATCTCGAATTTCTTCTCGATATGCTCGAAGTGGAGGCGGTTCACATTGGATAACAGAAAAAGTTTGTAATTTTTTTTCAGTTCCCTGGCGAGGTCGCAGACATCCTCGTCTTCCCAGAAGATGTCGTTCCAGATAGGTACAAAATCCTCATACGGAAGCTTTATCCCGAGAAGAGCGGATGCCTTCCCGTAAAACGATTTCGGAGATAAGAGGCCTTTTTCGAAGGCCCTCGTTATCTCCGAATCGAAGAACGCGTCGTATATTTTCCGCGAATCCAAGTTAAAAAGATTCGCGATCTTACGCGCGGAAATATTATGGTCGAACCTGATAAGCGTGTTACCGAGGTCGAATACGATCGTCTTATATTTATTCTTTACCTGTGGTGCTTCATCATCGGCATACATTTCATCATCTTACCGCCCATACAGGGCTTGTTCCCCCAATAATTATAGTTTTGCGATGTGACCAAAGCGCCCAGAAAGGTCAAAACCATTACGGATATGCCGAGCGTATAGCCTAACGTCTTCAACACAGAGGTCTGTTTCTTGGCCAGTATGCACAAGATATAACCTAATGCCAGAGATAAAAATAACACAAACATCTCCTTAAGCAACATACGCCACCCCTTTCCTTTAGTATCGGACCTTCACCATGCACAGCCCTTTTGCCGGCATCGTGGGCCCGGAAAATCTCCTATTGCGCTTCGATAATATCTCTTTTACGCGTCCGGCCGCGATCTTTCCGCGGCCGACTTCAACAAGGGTGCCTGCTATGTTCCGCGCCATGTTGTACAAAAAGCCGTTAGCTTCTATGTAAATATACACTAAACCGCCGTTTTTTGCAATTTTTATATTCTTTACGGTACGGACGGAACTCCTTTTCGTACCGTCGGTTGCCTGGAACGACTTGAAATCGTGCCGGCCCTTTAAATACCCGGCCGCTTTCCGCATCCTGCTCAAATCCAGCCTGAAAAAAGACTTTGCCGCGAAATGCCTTACGAGAGGGTCCATATAATCATTATTCATTATCGTGTAGCGGTAAAGTTTCGACCGCGCGCTCTTCTGCGCGTTGAATGCCGGGGCGGCTTCCTCTATATGTGTTATCGCGATATCCTCAGGCAGGCGGCTATTCAAGGCCATCCGGAGATTTTTAAGCGGCAATCTTGATCGTGTTTTGAAATTGGCAATCTGGGCTTCGGCGTGGACGCCGGCGTCCGTCCTGCCGGAACCGACCACCGAAACCTGTTCACCAGTTATGATCTTGATCGTATCCTGTATAACGTCCTGTATCGCCCGGCCGTTGGATTGCGACTGCCAGCCGGAATAACGCGTTCCGTCATATCGTATGGTGAGTTTTATGTTACGCATGAGTAACCATTCCGTGACCCGGACAGTGCGTGTAGTTTACTTGCTCTGTCCGGGTCACGGAATCAGAGTAATTCCGCGATCTGGATCGCGTTCAATGCGGCACCCTTACGGATGTTATCGGCGACAACCCACATCGAGATGCCGTTCTTTACAGAGTCGTCCCGCCTGATCCTACCGACGAAAGTGTCGTCTTTACCTTCGGCGTTTATGGGCATTGGGTAGGATCTATTCATCGGATCGTCGACGAGCCGGACGCCCGGCGCTTTCAATAGAAGTTCCCTCACTTCATTGGCGCTGATATATTTTTCGGTCTCGATGTTGACGCTTTCGGAATGGGCATAGAATACGGGCACTCTCACGCAGGTGGCGTTCACTTTTATCGAATCGTCACCCATTATCTTACGGGTTTCGTTGACCATCTTCATCTCTTCTTTGGTATAACCGTTATCCATGAAGACGTCGATCTGCGGGATAAGGTTAAACGCTATCTGGTAAGGGAATTCGACCGGCTTGATCGGTTTTTTCGCGAGGAAAGCCCCGGACTGTTCCCATAGTTCGTTTACTTTCTTCTGCCCCGCGCCTGAAACGGACTGGAAGGTCGTAACGACTATCCTCTTTATCCGCGCACGCCTGTGTATAGGGTAGAGCGCCACGACCATCTGTATGGTCGAGCAGTTCGGGTTCGCGATTATTCCCTTGTGCTTTTTGACGTCGGCGGCGTTCACTTCCGGGACGACAAGCGGCACTTTCGGGTCCATGCGAAAATCAGCGCCGTTATCTATGACAACGCATCCCCTTTTTACCGCCTCGGGAGCATAAATCACTGCCGCGCCTTTTTCGCCTTCGGTCCCCGCGAATAGCGCTATATCCATCCCGTCAAACGCCTCTGGCGAGATCGCCTTGACGGAATATTTTTCGCCGTCGACAGTTATCTCCCTTGTGCTGCGTGCTAAAACCCGCAGGTCTCCTACCGGAAAATTCCGCTGGCGCAACACGCGCAGCATCTCTATCCCGACAACTCCAACTCCGACAACGACTACATTATATTTACTTTTTCTTTTCATCTCTTTACCTTTATATCGACCCCACAAACAGGTCGCCTACCTCGCTCGTCGAATAGCCCATCTTCCCGGCTGCGAGCGACTTCAATTTCGTGTTCACGACTTTTATGACCGCGTCTTCGATCGCCTTTCCTGCCTCGGCCTCGCCAAGGTTATCGAGCATCATCCCGCCGGCGCAGATAGCCGCTAACGGATTAATTACATTCTGGCCCGTGTATTTCGGCGCTGAGCCGCCTATCGGCTCAAACATCGATACGCCTTTCGGGTTGATGTTCCCGCCGGCCGCGATGCCCATACCGCCCTGTATCATCGCGCCGAGGTCGGTTATAATATCTCCGAAGAGGTTGTCGGTCACGATGACGTCGAACCATTCCGGGTTCTTGACGAACCACATNNACGTTCGTCTTGCCGCAGAGCGTGAGCTTATTTTTCTTGTTGCGCTTCTTGCATAACTCGAAAGCATATCTTATGCAGCGCTCAACACCCTTGCGGGTATTGTATGAGATCTGTATTGCGACCTCTTCATCGGTGCCTTTCTTCTGGAACTCGCCCATACCCTTATAAAGGCCTTCCGAGTTCTCGCGCACGACGACAAAATCTATATCCTCCGGCTTCTTATCCTTGAGCGGGCAGTATGCCGAATTATAGAGCTTGACCGGGCGGAGGTTTATATACTGGTCGAGCGTGAACCGCAATTTAAGCAGGACCTGCTGCTCGAGGATGCCGGGCTTTACGTCCGGATGCCCGACCGCGCCGAGGTATATGGCATTATACTTCTTAAGCTCCTCAATATCCTTTTCATCGACAGTCTTTCCTGTCCTCAGGTAACGCTCGCCGCTGAAATCGAATATCTTCGTCTCATATTTAAAGCCGAACTTATTGCTTGCTGCTTTTAAGACCTTAAGCCCTTCGTTTATTACTTCCGGCCCTGTCCCGTCG
>PLLI01000022.1 GCA_003140915.1 Candidatus Omnitrophota bacterium | reverse complement strand
CCCGATATTCATTATCTGCACACTGATAGGCGTTGTGCCCAGGATATTTTTATTGTCTATATTCGGCATGACGCTTGTTAAATACACCAAACCTTCTTTGCTTATCCTGGCCGGGATCGTCGTAATACTTGTGGCAGTCAAATTGGCGCACAAATTCTACGGAAACGGCTTGAAGAACCAAGTGCGAGGAAAAAAATAATGGGTGCGCTCAAGATAGGCTGTGTCCACGTATATACCGGCAACGGCAAAGGTAAAACCACTGCCGCCCTGGGCCTTGCTTTACGGGCGAGCGGCGCCGGCCTGAAGGTATATATACAACAATTTGCGAAGAACAAGAATTACAGCGAGATAAAAGCTCTGCGAACAATAAAGAATATTAAGGTGAGCCAATGCGGCAACGGGCCGTTTATTATAGGAAAGCCGGAAAGATCGGATGTTGAGTGCGCGATCGGAGGATGGGAGAAGGCGAAAAAATATATCCTATCCGGCAAATATGACGTTGTCGTTTTAGACGAGATCAATGTTGCCATGAAATTAGGCTTGATCAAGACCCGGGATGTAGCAAATCTGATCAGCCGTAAGCCAAAAACCGTTGAGCTTGTATTGACCGGCAGGAATTGTCCCTCGTTTATTCAGAAGATGGCAGATCTCGTTACAGAAATGAGGGAGGTTAAGCATCCTTATCGACGGGGGGTCGTGGGGAGGAATGGTATCGAATATTAGGATATAAAATAGTTGTTTCTTTTTCTTGACAATCACAGCTACATTTATATATAATATTTTTTGAAAGCTTGGCAGGAAGGAAGTGTGATTACCCGTCGTGGTTTAATCTACGCAGGTGCGACAGTTTCCGCAGGGCGCGAAGCCGTTCTCAAAAATAAATACAGGAAAATGTTTATTATGAAATGTAAATATTTAGACTATTTACAATGGGTTAAGACTCGCTTGTTAGTATTTAAAAAAGCTAGTAATTCCCCATTGACTATATATAAAAACAATGGTAAACTTGTATTGTAAACAAAAAAGGAGGATAAAAGAAATGAACTTTATTAAAGTATTTAATAAGTTTGTTTCGCTGTTTTTAAATCCAAAAGAAAAGGAGGTGAGTAAAATGAAAAAGCTAATCATTGTTTGCGGCGTTGCATTGTTAATTTCCGGACTAAACGTGCTGCAGGCGCAGGCCTATACGGAGTTACAGACACCGGTAGCGATTACTGCGAGCGGTGCTATTACCGGAAGCACAATTGCTTTCGCGGCTAGCATAGTTTCTCAGGTAGGTAGCACGCCAGCGTCACAGATAACCTTTACCAGTCCTTCAGGCGTAGCTAATTCAGGTCAAGCCTTAAAGATACGCGGCGGAACTAACCAGGTCGGAGGAAGGGTAGTGATCTATACCGACAACGCGAGCCTTTTTACCTCGCAGGATCACGATCCGCGCGTTAAAAAGGTGGGCGCAGTTTACAAGCCAACCGGCATAGACGGCGCTGGACTAGTGGGTGAAACAGAAGCCGGATACGTTGCTGCTCTTATTTGGGGCATCAGCACTACCCCGAATACTAACGCGGCGTATACTTTTGACAGCAACCTGAATAGCGGGCTCACAGACGTCTTCGTTGTCGACAAATCTCATAACTTCAGCTTTGTTGGCACGGGTACTCCGTCAGACACGCAGGCTATGTACAGAAAGGATGGGACGGCTGTTACGAACGCTCTTACAGAAGGCGTTGACTCCAACCTTAATCCCGTAGCTCTGTATCCTCAGTACTTCGGTACCGTAGGCACAGGTGATGCGAATAACTGGGATCTGTATGACAAGATAAATACAGATTCGACACGAGTGGTTGTGTCTCAGCAGCTTACCAAGAATATTGCAACCATAGCTTTCAGCATAGCGCCGGGCACCGGTGCGGATGCGGGATTCTATGTTTGTAATCTGCCTAACCTTACTACGGTTAGTACGTCAGATTCCGTAACCGCCAGGCTTGGAAAGGCTGATGGAACTCCTGGTACTGAGATCTATGTAAATATCGGTGGTGTTTTCACCGGTTTACCGGCTCAGAATTACAGCACAAATAAGCTGTACGTAGCTATAGTGCAGGACTAAGAGAAGTTAACAGTTGCTATGGTAAAAGAGTAGAAATTAGCTAAGCCTTCTTTTTCGAACTGCCGGCAGAAAAGAAGGTTTAGTGAGAAGGGAAGGTTTAGCTAACTTCTAAGCTTGGCGCTAAGCAACTTGGACACCGGTTGATTGAAAAAGGTAAACCTGCAGTAATGCAGGGACACAAAATCACGGGCCCAGCACTTCCAGCACTTACAAAAGTGCTGGGTAGCCGGATTGCCAAAATAATCGAAGTTGGCAGTCCGGTTTTTTATTAAAGGTTTTTACTAACACGGCGAAACCTAATCTGCGGGGAGATGAGGGAGATGCGAAAAGCTAAGATTTGGATACTTTCGGCAGTCGCTATCCTCAGCCTTATCTCGATCAGAGATAAGGAGATAGTCCTCCATGTGCCTGCCGGCAAACCGCTCATGGCAGAAGCCTATCGTTCGCCTGATTCGGAAATTCCTCTTGCCGTGTCGGGAACACCTCAGGGCGCCGCTACTACACAAATCTCTGCTCAATTACCCGGTAATAATACAAATACTTACGATTCTGATAATAATACTACCGGTACTTACCCATCTGCGCAAGGAATGCCGTCTCAGCCGGGAGGTACTGTGCCTTATATACCCGCGTCTGTTATGACAAATTCGGTCCAGGGGCTGGGGAGTCCTGGTTATTACGGTGCCGGGAATGTCTTCGATACTGGTGCCACGAATGCAAATTCAAATACAAATAATACCCCTATTCCGCAAACATCCCCGTCAACGCCTGTCTTCGTAACAGGTATTACGCCGGCCAGCGGTATAAGCGGAACAAGCGGAACGAGCGTCATTATTCAAGGCGCGGGTTTCAGCACTACCGCGGCTGATAATATAGTTCAGTTTGGGACCGTCCAGGCGAATTCCGTTACAGTCGTGTCGGCAAACCAGTTGCGCGTCACAGTCCCTCATGGGCTATCGGCGGGATTTACGGACGTCACTGTCAGCGTCGCCGGTTCTCAAAGCAAAGCTGCGGCATTCGATGTCCTTAGAGATAGTTCGCACGAAGTCTTTATTAACAATACCGCGAATTTACTGAGTATTAATTTAACGGATTCTTCCATAATCAGATTAGCCGATGTAAATGGTGATAAGCGTCTCGATCTCTTCATCGTGGATAAAGCTGCGGCAAAAGTATACCTGCTGATCCAAGACAATACCGGCCATTTCAACGACGAGACCTCGGCCAGGATCACGCCTGCAGTGCAGAACGCGTCATACATCGTGGATGCGGCTTTCGCGGATGTCGATCAAGACGGTTATCCGGACCTGCTTTTATTATACTCGCACCCTGGCCTTGACCAGACGCCGGATATCAGGGTCTTGCACAATACCGGACAAACTAACCCCGGACATTTTACCGATACCACAGCTACCGACATGCTGAATATTTCTACCAATCCGGTTGCTTTCGATGTAGGGGATGTGAACGGTGATGGATTCGTAGATATAGTTGTCGCGGAACACGAGCAGGCAGATTATATGCTTTTGAACGACGGGACCGGCAAGTTTTCTAAACAGTCCAATTTTAGCGCCGTTGCCTCGCCATACGGCAGTTCCGACATAAAGTTCTGCGATGTAAATAATGACGGCGTGCTGGATATCATCACTACCACTAACGAATCAGTCGATAGCAGCCCTTTACAAAATCATATTTACATAAATGAGGGTTCGGACACTTTTATAGATGCGACAGCGACCACTCCGTTGCCGGGCGGCGGCAAGTATACGGAGGTTCTCGATATCGGCGATATAGCGCATACGGGGGCCATGGATATAATCTTTGCCGATGGCGCGCAGAACTCGGTTCTCATGAATAACGGGCAGGGAGTATTCACGGATAGGACCGGCGACTTTGCGCCTTATAACGGATTTTCGTCTGTGGATACGCGGCTTGGCGATCTCACCGGCAGCGGCAACCTGGATATGGCGGTCTTAGGCGCCAGCGGGATATCCTTATTTTGTAATAACGGCACAGGCTCTTTTAAGAACGACGTCTCAATAAAACTGCCTGACTATGTGCATTCACCGGCCTTGATCGGCGGAAATAACATTCAGTTAGCGGACGTAAACGGCGACGGTACGCTCGATATTATAGTGGGCGGGCCTTATATACCAGGAAATAATTCGTTCTATATCCTGACAAGCAGCGCAGTGAACAAAGCGCCGGTTCTGGATCCGATAGATCCTAAGACGGCGGAGGTCGGCAAGGAACTCACCTTTAATATCAATGCGTCCGACCCGAACGGCGATCCGATACTCTATTCATATTTGTTGGCAAACCTGCCCAGCGGTCCCACCCTTGATTCTAATAGCGGCCTCTTTAGATGGACGCCCGTCGCCGGCGATATAGGCACGTATAACGTTACATTTACCGCGGCAGAAGATAAAGCCGATAATCCGCTTAGCGATTCGAAGACGGCGACGATACAGGTTACGGACAGCACGGCTCCTGTTTTAAGCGTTACCCCGGATCCGAATGTGCATATCTATATATTCCTCGATGAATCTGTGGAATTTTTGGCCAGCGCAACCGGCGCTCATAAGCCCATATCGATCACCTGGACGGTCGATGGCAACCTGACGGGCGGCACCCCGAATGATTTCTCGATATTTTCGGTCGCCTTTGGAAGCGGGCCCCATACCGTAGTGGCTACTGCTACAGACGCTAACGGCGTCTCTTCATTTGTTACATGGAATGTCGATGTCTATAATTATAGCCGAACTAACCATGCGCCGGTTATCGATGGGACCAATCTCGGCAGCGAAGTAAATATATCTGTCCCACACGGGGGAACGGCTTCGCAGACATTCCAGGTTACACATTCTTACGATCCCGATAATTTAGCAACTCCTCCGGCTAACCAGACATTGACGTTCAAATGGTATGAGAAAGATGGCACCACAGGACAATACAGGGATATTACCGGTACCGGGTCACAGCAGGATCCGACTATATGCCCGTTGGTAGGCCTGGGACTCGGCCAGCATTACATAATGGTCACTCTCACCGATGATGGTACTCCGCCGATGTCCACTTCATTCGTATGGCATGTTACGGTTTCGGAGACAGGGCAGACTAACCATGCGCCGGTTATCGA
>PLLI01000110.1 GCA_003140915.1 Candidatus Omnitrophota bacterium | reverse complement strand
TGCCCGCCCAGGCACGGCCCGCAGGTCGGCGTCGAGAATACCCCGCCTGCATCGACGAATATCCGCGCCAGGCCCTCGTTGACACACTCCAGATATACCTTCTGCGTCGCCGGGATGACTATGAGCCTGACGCCTGAGCTTACCTTCTTTCCGCGCAATACTTTTGCCGCTATCCTCATGTCTGATATCCTGCCGTTCGTACAGGAGCCTATGACCACCTGATCAACTGCGACATTCCTTAGTTTGCTCACCGGCTTCGTGTTGCTCGGCAGGTCCGGACAGGAAACGACCGGCTCCGATATCTTCCTGACATTGTATTCTTTTATCGCGGAATATTTTGCGTCTTTGTCACTCGAATAAAATTTTCCCGATCCTTTGCGTGCTTTATTTTTTATCGATTTTAAATACTTCATTGTAATTTTATCCGGCGCTATTATGCCGTTCTTTCCGCCGGCCTCGATNNCCTCTTCTGGATTTATTCTTTATCGACCTTAGGTATTTGGCGGTTATCTTGTCCGGTGTTATTATACCGTTCTTCCCGCCCGCCTCGATCGCCATATTGCACATGCTCAGGCGGTCGTCCATAGGAAGGCTCTCGATGGTCTCGCCGCAGAATTCCATCGCCTGATAGCGCGCGCCGTCGACGCCGATATCACCTATCGTGTGAAGGATAAGGTCTTTACCGCCTACCCACTTGTTGAGTCTTCCGGAATAGACGAACTTCATCGACTCGGGCACTTTCAGCCAACACTCACCCGTGATCATTGCCGCAGCAAGGTCCGTTGAGCCCACACCGCTCGAGAACGCGCCCAGCGCGCCGTAAGTGCACGTGTGCGAATCGGCTCCTATCACGAGATCACCGGGCAAGACCAGCCCCATTTCGGGAAGCAGGGCGTGCTCAATGCCCATCCTGCCTATCTCGAAATAATATTTCACGCCGTACTTCCGCGCGAATCCGGCGAGGACCTTGCACTGGTTCGCGCTCTTCATATCTTTTGCGGGTGCGAAATGGTCCGGCACGAGCACAACTTTTTTCTTATCAAATACTTTCTTAGCGCCGAACTTTTCGAACTCTTCTATCGCGAAAGGCGCAGTGATGTCGTTACCGAGGCATAGATCCACTTTAGCATCGACGAATTTACCCGGATGGATCTCTTTCTCCTTCGTGTGTTTCAGTAATATCTTTTCAGTTATCGTATATCCCATCTAAGTCCTCTATAACTCCTTCATTACGGCTATTTCCTTGCATCCCGGGAAATAGACGCACTTAACGCACTCGCTCCATATCTTGTGCGGAAGCTCGGCCTTGTCCACGACCTTAAAACNNCTGTCCAAAAAAACCCGGAATATATGTGAGCGCAAATATCTTCTTGAGTTTTAACGCCCTTGCCTCTTCGAGGCATTCTTCCAATAATTTCCTGCCGATACCTTTGCCGGACTTCGCCGGGGCGACCGCGAGCGATTTTATCTCGGAGAGGTCTTCCCAGTCTATGTGGAGCGCGCAGCAGCCGTAGACCTTGGCGCCTTCGGCATAGACGAAGAAGTCCCTTATATTCTCGTACAGCTCGTTCAGGGACCTCGGAAGCATCTTATCGCGCTTTGCGTGATAATTTATGAGCTTCTGTATCGATTTGACGTCCGTTACCTTAGCTTTTCGTATCATCGGATTGTCTCTTTTTGAAAAATCTCTTCTTCTCGAACCTGCACAGGCCATAAATGCAACAAACCCCGCAACGAGGGGTTTGCGCTCTACACGTCCTGCGACCGTGTTCTATTATACCTAAATGAAATTCATATATCAAGTGCTTTGGAACAATTTTTGTCAGGAACTCGTGGGCCTCTTCTATGCCGGTATCCTCGCCTATCAGCCCCAGTCTTTTCGTAACTCTGAAGATATGCGTGTCGACCGGCATCACGCTCTTGCCAAAACTGAATAAGAGGACGCATGCCGCCGTCTTAGGGCCCACGCCTTTCAGCGATTCCAGGTATTCCAGGCCGTCTTTAGCGGTGAATATATTCAAAAAGGAGAGCGTTATCCTATCCTCGCGCCTCTTTATCTCGGCGAGGATACCCTTTATCCTTCTCGCTTTTATATTGGCGAGCCCGGCATGCCTTATGACGCCGGCGATCTTCCTTGTATCGGCCGCCAGCACTTTATCCCAGGATTTGAAAGCCGCTTTTAATTCGGCAAATGCCTTGAGCGAATTCTTATCCGTCGTATTTTGTGAAAGGACTGTCCTTATAAGAACATCGACCGGGTCGTCCTTCTCCAGCGCCTTCGGCCTGCCATAAGCCTTGCTTAAAAGTTTCAATATTTTTTTGATTTTATCGCTGATAGTCATAAAAGAGAACCGATGAGAGCAATAACTTTGTATATGGAGCTGAAGGCTTTGAATATACGGTTTGAGTCGTTCCTTCTTCCACTATCTTACCTTGCCTCATGACGGCAACTCTGTTGCACATATATTTTATCACCCTCAGGTCATGGCTGATGAAGAGATATGTGATCCCGAAACTCTTCTGTATGTCTTTCAAAAGATTCAATATTTGCAACTGGACAGTTACGTCGAGGCTCGAGACAGGCTCATCGCAGACGATAAATTCCGGCCGCGTCACAACGGCCCTCGCTATCGCGATCCTCTGGCGTTCTCCGCCCGAAAACTGATGGGGGTATTTATGCGCCGACTCTTTAGGAAGTTTTACCAGATCAAGCATTTCCTCTACTTGACCCTTGACCCCTGACCCTTCACCCTTCACCCTACACCCTACACCCTTTAATATAAGCCCTTCCGCCACTATATCAGACACCCTCATCTTCGGATCGAGTGAATTATAAGGGTCCTGAAATATTACCTGCAATTTGCCGGTAGCCAATTCAACCTCGCCGGAATCAGGCTTCAGGATGCCGAGGATGATCTTACCCAAAGTAGTCTTGCCGCATCCCGATTCTCCGACGAGCCCGAATGTCTCGCCTTTCTCTATGGTCAGGGATACGCCGTCAACTGCCCTGACAACGCCAGCCTCTTCCCTGAGGTAACCTCTTTTGACCGGGAAAAGTTTTGTCAGATCATTACATTTTACGATATTCATCTCAGTGCCTTTACCGATTCCAAGAGCGAGATCGTATATTGTTCTTTCGGATCGTTCAAAATATTATTTTTGCTTCCGGACTCGACCAGCTTCCCTTTATACATTACGCCGACCTCGTCGCACATCCTGGCGATTATGCCGAAGTCATGGCTTATAAAAAGAATGGATAGCCTCTCTTTTTCAATGATCTCGTCGAGGAGATCAAGTATCTGCGCCTGTATCGTAACATCAAGGGCTGTGGTCGGTTCATCCAGGATCAATAATTCCGGCGAATTGACAAGCGCCATCGCTATGCCTATACGCTGTTTCGTGCCGCCGGAAAGCTGATGCGGATAGTCGTAAAATATCCGCCGCGGATCGGTTATGTGGACTTTATTTAAATATTCGAGCGCCAAGCCCCTGGCTTTTGCCTTGCCGATATCCTGATGCGCAAGGATAGATTCGGCAACCTGGTATCCTACGGTGAATACGGGATTGAGCGTCGTTGACGGGTCCTGAAAAACTATCGATATCTTTGAACCCCTGAACCCCCTAAGGACTTCATCGTCCGATTTAATAAGGTCCAGGCCATTGAAGAGAATACTGCCGCCGGCTATAAAACCGCCTTCCGGGATGAGTTTTAATATGGAGAGCGCCGTAAGCGTCTTGCCTGAACCGGATTCTCCGACCAGGCCGAAGACTTTATTCTTCTCTATTTCAAAACTTATGCCGTCAACGGCCTTGACCAAACCATGGTCTGTTTTGAAATATGTCTTGAGGCCGTTAATTTGCAATATCTTCATAAAATATCTCTCAAGGCTTCGCTCAATAGATTATACGCAAGCACCGTAAATAATATGAATAATCCCGGGAAGATCGTGAGCCACCAGGCGACCCCTAGCGTCGATTTACCGTCCATCAGGATATTTCCCCAGCTTGGCGTCGGCGGCTGAACTCCTATTCCAAGAAAACTTAAAGCCGATTCTATGAGGATCGCTCCCCCTATGCCGAGCGTAGCGCTTACCAGGACCGGACCGATAGCATTGGGGATGAGGTGCCTGGCTATTATCCACGCGTCGCTCGCGCCCATGATCCGCGACGCCGCGACGAAGTCGCGCTCCTTTAAGGTCAATATCTCGGCCCTTATGAGCCTTGCTGTGCCCATCCAGCTCGTCGCGCCGATGACGACCATGATATTAAAGATCGACGGTTCCAGTATGGCTATTACCGCGAGTATCAGAAAGAATGTGGGGAAACAGAGCATTATATCCACGAACCTCATTATTACCGAATCTATCCTGCCGCCGTAATAGCCGGCGATCGAGCCGAAAAAGATACCGATGATAACGGCTATTCCGACTGCAATAATGCCGATCGAGAGCGATATCCTCGACCCGTAAACAATGCGCGCGAATATGTCGCGGCCGAGCGTATCCGTTCCGAATATGTGCACTCCGGACGGTGCGGTAAGTATCGAATTGGTGTCTATGGCGGACGGATCATACCGGGCAATGATAGGCGCGAAAACCGCGAAGAGTAAAATTATGATTATGAACGCAAGCGCGGCGATCGCCATCTTATTTTTAAATAGGTTATTCATTCGCCCTCTGTTATACGTATCCTTGGATCCGCATATGAATAGGCTATATCGGCCAACAGATTGCCCAATAACGTGAGAAGCGCGCCTATCGCGAGAATGCCCATTATCGTAGAATAGTCCCTTGCCATGACGGATTCGTAAAATAATCTGCCCATGCCCGGAATGGCGAATATCGATTCGAATATCACGCTTCCGCCTATCAGGCCGGGCACGGAAAGCCCGAGTATCGTGATGACAGGCAATATCGCGTTCTTCAGCGCGTGCTTGTATATTACCTGCGATTCACGCAGGCCCTTTGCGCGTGCGGTCCTTATATAGTCCTGATGGATCACGCCGACCATGGCCATCCTCATATACCGCGATATGCCGGCCAGACTTCCGAAAGCGGCTATCGAGACCGGCAGGATCAGGTGTTTCGCAACGTCCCATATCTTTCCCCAGACGGAATAATATTCAAAATCGAGAGATTTTATTCCGGATATCGGCAGCCATCCCAGATTTATCGCAAACAGACTCATCAGAAGAAGCGCCAGCCAGAATTCAGGCGCGGAAAATCCGATAAAGGTTATGACGGTCGTGGACCTATCGAGGAACGAGCCGCGCTTTACGGCCGAGAGGACGCCTAAAGGTATGCCGATAGCCAATATCAGGATCATTGATGATATGTTTATGACTAGAGTTATGGGAATGCGCTCCGCGATCTTCTCGGAGACGGGCCTGTCATCGACGTATGAGCGCCCGAAATCGAGCATCACGATACGCTTGAGCCAATTCAGGTACTGGACGTGGATCGGTTTGTCGAACCCGTACAATTTCTCGAGCCTCATCCGCGCTTCATAGGAGACCTTCGGGTTCAGGCTCGTCTGGATATCCGTCGGCCGCCCTGGCGCGAGATGTATCACTAGAAATGAGATGAGCGTAATTCCAAAGAATACCGGGATCAGTCCAATGAGTCTTTTAGCAATGTACCTAAGCATATAATCCTCAAACCTAAAACCCGTTATGTTCGCACTGTAGAAATTTTTCTTTTCGTGGAGGCGTTTACTTTTAGGTGTTGCCTCCGCTTGTCGCGAATTTGCATTAGGCATGCAAATTCGCTGTGGTAAAATTGCGATGGCC
>PLLI01000007.1 GCA_003140915.1 Candidatus Omnitrophota bacterium | reverse complement strand
TAGACGCGGAGCCGGCCGAGATATATACCGAGGGCATAACCGGCATTGAGCCGAGCGATATCCAATTCGCGAAAGAATACGGTTACGCGATAAAGCTTCTCGCGATCGCGAAACGCTCGGGCGAAACGGTTGAATTGAGGGTCCATCCGACGTTGATACCGCAGAAACATCTGCTCTCGGACGTGAGCGGCGTCTATAACGCCATATTCGTAAGAGGCGATCTGGTCGGAGATAATCTTTTCTACGGCCAGGGCGCGGGTGCGGCTCCTACTTCGAGTGCGGTGGTAAGCGATATCATAGCGATAGCGAAGAACATGTATAAAGATTATAAGTCGGCCGGATGCGTGGCATTCAGAAAAGACGTAAAACGCATAAAAGATATCAAAGACGTCAGGATGATGTATTATCTTCGTTTCTCTGTGGTCGATAAACCGGGCGTCCTTACCAGGATATCGGGCGTTCTGGCGAAATACAATATAAGCATCGCGAGCGTCAATCAGGTCCAGCGTAAGACGGCGGGAGTTGTTCCCGTCATTATCATGACCCACGAGGCGCTTGAGCGCGACATGAGAAGGGCGCTCAAAGAGATAGATGCTCTTAGCGTTGTAAAGAAAAAATCTGTGAGGATAAGGGTAGAGGGGTAGAAAAATATGTGGCAAGGGATAATTGAAAAATACAAAAAATTTCTTCCGGTCACCGAAAAGACGCCAGTAATCAGTTTGAACGAGGGGAATACCCCGTTAATACGCGCCTGTCATATAGGCGGTTTGATCGGCAAGGATGTTGAGGTCTACCTGAAATATGAAGGGCTGAACCCATCGGGCTCTTTTAAGGACCGGGGCATGACGCTTGCCATCTCAAAGGCGCTTGAAGAGGGTTCGAAGGCTGTCATGTGCGCGTCGACCGGCAATACCTCAGCTTCTGCGGCGTGTTATTCGGCAAGGGCCGGTATCAGGTCGGTCGTACTGATACCTGAAGGGGCGATCGCGCTCGGTAAACTTTCTCAAGGCTTGATCCACGGCGCGAAAGTTATTGCGATAGAGGGTAATTTCGACGATGCGCTGGAATTGGTCAAGGAGATCACCGCAAAATATCCGATCACTTTGGTCAATTCGATAAATCCTTACAGGATCGAAGGACAGAAGACAGGGGCATTCGAGATCTGCGACGTCCTGGGCGAGGCGCCGGATTTTCACGCAATCCCGGTAGGCAATGCCGGCAATATTACCGCGTATTGGAAAGGTTACAAAGAATATAAAGACGCCGGACTAAACAAGAGATTGCCGAAGATGCTTGGTTTTCAGGCGGAAGGGGCGGCCCCGATAGTATTGGGCCATCCGGTCAAAGAGCCGAAGACTATAGCGACGGCAATAAAGATAGGGAATCCCGCGAGCTGGAAGCAGGCCGAGGCGGCAAGGGATGAATCCGGCGGCTTGATCGCAATGGTTTCCGATGAAGAGATATTAACGGCGTATAAACTTCTCGCGTTGAAAGAAGGGATATTCGCGGAACCGGCCAGCGCGGCAAGCGTTGCGGGAATATTAAAGCTGGCGAAAAAAGGATATTTCAAAGGAGCGGGCAAGATACGAGTAGTTTGTGTATTGACCGGTCACGGTCTTAAAGACCCGGACAGGGCGATAGCGAGCGTAGCGAAGCCGAAGGTGTTGAAACCGAAAGTTGAACTGGTCGTGAAAGAGATGGGCATATGAAATACGCTATTTTAGTCGGTGACGGAATGAGTGACTATCCGCTTACGGAGCTCAATAATAAGACCCCGCTTGAAGTCGCGAAGATACCGAATATAAACGAGATGGTAAAGAAGGGAATGATAGGGCTTGTGAAGACCGTCCCGCGCGGCATGAAGCCGGCCAGCGATATCGCCAACCTGTCGATACTCGGTTACGACCCGAAGGCCTACTATACAGGCCGCGGTCCGCTCGAGGCCGCCAATATCGGCGTCGAGCTCGGCGAGAACGAAGTGGCTTTCCGCTGCAACCTTGTTACCGTCAACAACGACATTATGGCGGATTACAGCGCCGGCCACATAAGCGATAAGGAAGCCGAGGCGATCATCGAATGCTTGAATGAAAAACTCGGATCGGAAAGTTTGAAATTTTATCACGGAAAAAGCTACAGGAACCTTCTTGTCATAAAGGCGAAGTCCGCCCACGATGTCGATGATCTCATTAAAACATCGTGCACGCCGCCGCATGACATAGCGTCGCAGAATATTTCAAAGAGCCTTCCGAAAGGTAGCTCCGCAGCGGTCTTGAACAGGCTGATGGAAGAGTCGAGGGCTGTCCTGGAAAAACACGAGATAAATAAGGTGCGCTTGGACCTACATGAGAATCCCGCTAACATGATATGGCTGTGGGGCCAGGGCACCAATCCCAACATGCCGACGTTCAAAGGCATCTTCGGTATAGAGGGTGCGGTGATATCCGCCGTCGATCTCGTGAACGGCATAGGCAAGATAGCAGGCCTTGAGGTCGTAACGGTGCCGGGCGCCACAGGTTATTACGATACCAATTACCAGGGCAAGGGTGACTACGCCGTCAAGGTGCTGAAGAGAAAGGATTTCGTCTTCGTTCATGTTGAGGCGCCGGATGAGGCCGGACATAACGGTGACCTGAGGGCAAAGATAACGGCCATTGAGAATTTTGATAAATTTGTCGTGGGGGCGGTGTGGGATTTCCTGAAAAACACGGAAGATTTCCGGATGCTCGTATTATCGGACCACGCCACTCCGGTAGCGGTAAGGACGCACGTTTCGGACCCCGCGCCTTTTGTAATGGCCGGCACAAACGTTGCGCACAACGGTTTTGATATTTTTAGCGAGGCTAATGCCGCCTTGAGCAAATTGAAATTCAGGTCCGGCGCGGCATTAACCGGGAACCTTATTAAAAAATTTTAGGGTAGAAGATGACAAGGCCAATAATAGTCCAAAAATTCGGCGGGACAAGCATCGCGGATGTCGAGCGCATAAAAAACGTCGCTAAACGCGTTGTGAGAACCAAACGGGAAGGCTTCGATGTCGTTGCGGTCGTATCGGCACTCGGCGATTCCACCGACAGGCTGATAGAACTCGCGCATCAGATCACGGGGCATCCGTCGGAGCGCGAACTGGACATGCTCCTCTCTACGGGCGAGCAGGTTTCCTGCGCGCTCCTGGCAATGGCTATCCATGAGCTCGGCGAAGACGCGATCTCTTTTACCGGGGCGCAGGTAGGGATAATTACCGACAACTCGTTCACGAAGGCGCGGATCATCGACATAAACGCGAAACGCATGGTCGAGGCGCTTAAGACAGGCAGGATCATTATCGTTGCCGGATTCCAGGGCTTGAGCCTGAGCCAGGACATAACTACCCTGGGCAGGGGCGGCTCGAACCTCACGGCCGTGGCGCTCGCGAAAGTGCTGGGCGCGAAAACATGCGAGATGTGTACGGACGTGGAAGGCGTCTTCACCGCGGATCCCAGGATCGTGAAGAATGCCAGGAAGATCGACAGGATAAGTTATGACGAGATGTTCGAACTCTCGTCGCTGGGCGCGCAGGTGCTCCAGCCGCGTTCGATAGAATTTGCCATGAAGTTCGAGGTGCCGATCCACGTGAGATCGAGTTTCTCCGATAAGATGGGCACGATAATTTCCAAGGAGGTAAAGGCGATGGAAGATATTGTCGTTTCTGGCGTTGCGTTGAATAAGGAAGAGGCAAAAGTCACCATCTGCGACGTGCCGGATAAACCCGGCATAGCCGCGAAGATATTCAAGGATATTGCGCTCGCCGATATAAATGTCGACATGATAGTGCAGAACGTTTCACGGACCGGAGCGACCGATATCTCTTTCACCGTTCCCGATCCCGACCTGAATAAGACGATTAAGGCCGCGAAGGAGATTTCAAAAAAAGTCGGCGCGGGCGAGATCACGTACGATAAAGATATGGCAAAGGTATCGATCGTCGGTATAGGAATGCGGAGCCACTCGGGCGTTGCCGCGAAGATGTTCGAGGCCCTTGCGGAAAAAGGTATCAATATAGAGATGATATCGACAAGCGAGATCAAGATATCGTGCGTCGTAGAGAAGAAGAACGGCGAAGAGGCAGTGAGGGCGATCCACGATAAGTTCGGATTAGGTAAAAAGAAGAGCTAGAGAGGTATCTCGAATGGGTAAAATAGAACTGTACGACACGACATTACGCGATGGTGCGCAATCGGAAGGCATCTCTTTTTCCGTGAGCGATAAGCTCAAGATATCCGAGAAGCTGGACTCACTCGGCATCCATTTCATCGAAGGCGGATGGCCCGGCGCCAATCCCAAAGATATGGAATTTTTCAAGAAGGCCGGGGCGATGAAATTCAAGAGGGCGCGGATAGTTGCTTTCGGAAGCACCCGCCATGCCAATTCAAAAGCCAAAAACGACAAGGTAATGAAGGGGCTCCTCGCGGCCGATACCAAATACGTTACGATATTCGGCAAGAGCTGGGACCTTCACGTCCGCGACGTCTTCAAAGTTGATCTGGAAGAGAACCTGCGCATGATAGAAGATTCGATCAAATTCTTGAAGACGAAGAACAGGGTTGTCTTCTATGATGCCGAACACTTTTTCGACGGCTATAAGGCAAATAAGGAGTACGCGCTTAAAACGCTCAGGGCAGCGCAGGATGCAGGCGCGGAAAGAATAGTCCTGTGCGACACTAACGGCGGCACCATAACTTCACAGGTCTTCGAGATCGTCGAAGGGATGAAGGCGGTAATAAAGACGCCGCTGGGCATCCACGCCCATAACGATTGCGACATGGCGGTTGCCAACTCCATAGCCGCCGTCCAGGCCGGCTGCGTCCAGGTGCACGGAACGGTCAACGGCTACGGCGAGCGCTGNNGCTGCGGGAACGCGAATCTCATATCGATAATCGCTAACCTTAAGCTTAAACTTGGGATAGATTGCGTATCGGACCTGCAACTAAGAGAGCTCACCGAGATCGCCAGGTTTGTAGCGGAGATATCCAACCTGAAGATGAACGATAACGAACCGTTCGTTGGGACAAGCGCTTTTGCTCACAAGGCAGGCGTTCACGTTAACGCCATCCTCAAGAACCCGAGGACATATGAGCACGCGGACCCGCATTCCATCGGCAACCACAGGCGCCTTCTTGTTTCGGAATTGTCGGGAAGATCGACCATACTCAAGAAGGCAGAGGATATGGATATCGATCTTGGAAAAGACAGCGGCAAGACGAAGACCATCCTGAAAGTATTGCAGGACCTGGAGAGTAAAGGCTACCACTTCGAGGCGGCGGAGGCGTCACTGGAGTTACTCATCAAGCGGGTGATGAAGAAATTCAAGGATTTCTTCGACCTTGACGACTTCAGGGTGATAACCGAGAAGAAAAAAGGCGGAAAGATGGTGACTGAAGCGACGATCAAGCTCAGGGTGGGGAAAGAGGTAGAGCACACCGCGTCGCTCGGGGATGGCCCCGTCAACGCCCTCGACAGCGCCCTGCGCAAGGCGCTGAAAAAATTCTATCCGAACCTGAACGAGATGCACCTCACCGACTATAAGGTCAGGGTNNATTGAGGCTTCCTGGCAGGCGCTCGTCGATTCCGTAGAATACAAGCTCTTAAAAGATTCGCAGGGGAGGCGATGACCATGCAGTTTGTAAAGGTCTCCGAAAAGGCGACAATTGACCCTGAGCATGTCTCTTATATAAAAGAGGTCAGGGGGCCGGGCAAAAAAAGCGTTGCCCTTATCGTGCTCAAGGACGGCCGGCAAATCGAGTCGCATCTGAGCTATAAAGAGGTATTGAAGCTCTTTCCCGGCCTGGGCGTTTGACGGCTTCATGAAAAAGAGAAGGTGCGTGTCAGAAAGGCGGCCGTGGCGCATAAGATATTGATAGTCGAGGACGAGCACGAACTTCTCGATTTCCTCAAGATACGGCTCGAAGCTAACAACTACGAAGTGATAGCCGCAGCCGACGGGAAAGAAGGCTTCGAGAAGGCGCACGGGGAAAAGCCGGACCTGATACTTCTTGACCTCATGCTCCCTAAGATCGACGGTTATTGGGTTTGCAACCTGCTCAAACACGACAAGAGGCATGAGCACATCCCGATCATTATAATCACTGCGAAGTCGGGAGAAGAGAACGTGAAACTTGCCATGGACTGCGGAGCCGACGCGTACATGGTGAAGCCGTTTGAGATACAGGAACTTTTAGCAAAAATAGCGAGCCTCCTCAAAAAATAAATGGGATGAAAATTTTTGTCTCGAAAGGAATCCCCTTTCGGGATNNGGGATTGTGCCTCGCGGGTACGCGAAATTTTCGCCATGGAAAATTTCGCTCGGAAAAATTTCTCGCCCCTGCTCGAAATTTTACGCCCCGCTCGGCACGAATCCCTATGGGGATTCCTTCTGCGGAAATATAGAAATTTTACAACCGGGTAGCTGGTAACCACTGTCTGAGTAAGATTGAGGCGTGATTGGATAGAGTGAAAATAAAAAATATTGGCATACTGCTTTTTGCCCTAACGTTTTTTGGTCCGTCCGCTGTGCGGGCGGATACGGTATATTTCAATAACGGCGGGACTATAGACGGTATTATCCGGAAAGAAGATGCAAACAGCGTGGATCTGGATATAGGTTTCGGAACGATAACCTGCGGAAAGAAAGAGATAAATAAGATAGAACGTTCTACGCCGGACGAGGTCAAGGCGCTTGAGGAGAAATGGGAAAGGAAGCGGAAGGACCTGAAAAACAGCGAAGCCGAATTCGCTATCGAGCGGCAGAAGCGCTTCGCGGAATACGACCGTTGGACGCGGGAGGAACGGGAGAAGGCGGCAAAGGAGGCCTCTTCACAGGGAACGATCGACCTCGCGCGCGATGCTGATACCCATAGCATTCTCGTCGAGACCGTCCTGAACGACAAGACTCATGCGACGCTGGTCCTCGATACCGGCGCGTCGATAGTCGTATTGACCAGGAGAAAAGGTGAAGAGCTGGGGCTGGATCTGACAGATACGAAGAATAGCCTCGCGACATTGCAGCTGGCCGGCGACCGCAAGGTCCTGGCGAAGATGGTGATACTGAAGTCGGTTCGTATCAAAGACATTGAAGTGAAAGACGTTCTTGCAGGCGTTCTTTTGGATGAGGCGGGGATGGGCTTAAAAGACGGATTGCTGGGCATGACGTTCTTGAATCGATTCAACTTGAAGATTGACCTTAAGAACATGAAGATGGCGCTGGAGAAGACAGGGTAAAATGGACGAGTTACCGAAGGCATATAATCCGCAAGGCATTGAGGATAGGCTCTACAAGATGTGGGAGGAGCGGGGATATTTCCATGCAGAGCCGAAGCCGGACAAGAAGCCATATTCGATCGTGATCCCGCCACCGAATATAACCGGCATCCTGCACATGGGCCATGCCCTGAATAACACGATACAGGATATACTCATCCGGTTCAAAAGGATGCAGGGCTTTGAGGCCGAGTGGATGCCTGGCACTGACCATGCAGGTATTGCCACTCAGAACGTCGTTGAGCGGAAACTGGCCAAAGAAGGCAAGAAGAGACAGGATATCGGCCGCGAGAAATTCGTTGAAGAGGTGTGGAAATGGCGCGAGGAGTACGGTTCGACGATAATACGGCAGCTCAAGAAACTCGGTTGTTCATGCGATTGGGAACGTACTCCTCGCGCCATTTCCATACCTCTTCAACGAATT
>PLLI01000020.1 GCA_003140915.1 Candidatus Omnitrophota bacterium | reverse complement strand
TATAGAGGTCATCGTCCGCCAGATGCTCAAGAAGGTCAGAATAGACGAGCAGGGCGACACCGATTTCCTGGTAGGTATGCAGGTCGATAAGTTCAAGTTCCTCGAAGAGAACGAACGCATAAAGAAGAAGGGCGGCAAGCCCGCGAGCGCGACACAGGTGCTTCTCGGCATAACTAAGGCCGCGCTATCTACCGAAAGCTTCATTTCGGCGGCGAGCTTCCAGGAGACNNGGGCTTGAAAGAGAACGTCATCATGGGCCATCTCATACCCGCGGGAACGGGTTATGAGGCACATAGGAATATAGAAGTCGGAAAAAATCTGTAATCAGGAGATTAAATGCCAACGATATCGCAATTGATAAGGTCAGGCAGGGAACAGAAGAAAAAGAGGACCAAATCCCCGGCATTGAAGAAATGCCCGCAGAAACGCGGCGTATGCCTTCAGGTCAAGACGATGACGCCGAAGAAACCTAACTCGGCGTTAAGGAAGATCGCCAGGATCAGGCTGACGAACGGCGTAGAGGTCACGGGGTACATCCCGGGTGAAGGCCATAATCTTCAGGAACACTCTATCGTATTGGTCAGGGGCGGAAGGGTAAAGGACCTGCCGGGAGTCCGTTATCACATCGTAAGAGGGGTGCTGGACACGGCCGGGGTTGTCGATAGGAAGAAATCAAGATCGAAATACGGCGCGAAGAAGCCGAAAGAAAAAGCGGTGGCAAAATGAGAAGACGAAGAGCGGAGAAGAGAACGGTAACGCCGGATCCTAAATATAAGAATACGACCGTGTCGAGGTTCATCAACGTTGTGATGAAGGAAGGGAAGAAGGCGGTTGCCGAAAGGATAGTATACAAGTGTTTTGATATAATGGCGGAGAAGACCGGCAAGCCGGCAATAGAAGTCTTTCAGAAGGCCATGGATAACGCAAGACCGCTTCTCGAGATCAAGCCGAGAAGGATAGGCGGAGCGACATACCAGGTGCCCATCGAAGTCAGGCCGGAGCGGGGCACTTCTATCGCGATGAGATGGATCAGGAACTTTGCGAGAGCGAAGAAGGGCAAACCGATGGAGATAAAGCTGGCAGACGAGCTCCTTGACGCGTTTAAGGGCGAAGGTGCGGCGATAAAGAAGAGAGAAGATACACATAAGATGGCGGAGGCGAATAAGGCGTTCGCCCACTACCGATGGTAAAAGATGGAACAGACATTAGACTTGGATAATATAGAGATGACGACGAATCCACGCATGGAAAATATACGTAATATCGGCATAATCGCGCATATCGATGCCGGCAAGACCACGACCACCGAGCGCATACTGTTCTTCACGGGCAAGCTATATAAGATCGGGACGGTGGACGAAGGCACTGCAGTCATGGACTGGATGGTCCAGGAACAGGAGCGCGGCATCACTATTACAAGCGCGGCCACGGCATGTCAGTGGAAGGATAAGATTATAAACATCATCGATACCCCGGGCCATGTCGATTTTACGGTCGAGGTCGAGAGGTCACTCAAGGTCCTGGACGGCGCAGTCATAGTTTTGTGTGCGGTCGGAGGCGTGCAGCCGCAGTCAGAGACGGTCTGGCGTCAGGCCGATAAATACAATGTTCCGCGCATAGCATTTATAAATAAGATGGACAGGA
Source organism: Candidatus Omnitrophota bacterium (assembly GCA_003140915.1). GTDB lineage: Bacteria > Omnitrophota > Gorgyraeia > 2-01-FULL-45-10 > 2-01-FULL-45-10 > FEN-1322. Next base: position 2,787 of record PLLI01000020.1, on the reverse strand, counting down.
CGGGCGCCAACTTTTTCAAAGTCCTTGAAGAGATGAAGACGCGGCTGGCGGCAAATCCCGTGCCGGTCCAGATACCGATAGGTGCGGAAGGCAACTATCAAGGTATCGTGGACCTTATCGATATGAAGGCGTTCGTCTATAAAAGCGATGATGCAAAAGAGGATTTTGAAGTTACCGATATCCCCGAGGACCTGAAGAAATTAGCCAGCCAATACAGGCATGACCTTATAGAAAAGCTGGGCGAGGTCGATGAAATTGTCATGGACAAATACATTCACGAAAAAGGCCTATACCCGAAAGAGGTCCGGGAAGTTCTAAGAAGGGCCACTATTGCCGGCAAGGTCGTACCCGTCTTGTGCGGGGCATCGGCCAAGAATAAAGGTGTCCAGCCATTGCTCGACGCCATAACCGATTATCTTCCGTCTCCTCTTGATATACATCCCGTCAAAGGGGTCAATCCGGAGACCGATGAAGAAGTAATAAGGGATCATTCCGAAGCGGATAAGTTCTGCGGGCTGGTTTTTAAGATAAAGGCCGACCCGTTCGTCGGTAAGCTGGCGTATGTCAGAGTTTATTCGGGCGAGCTTAAAGCAGGCGATCACGTATATAACTCGAGTAAAGGTAAAGAGGAACGCATAGGCAAGATACTCAGAATGCATGCCAATAAGCAGGAGATAATCGAGAAGGCGATGGCAGGTGATATCGTAGCCGTTGTCGGATTGAAAGATACTACGACAGGTAATACGATCTGCGATGAGGAAAATCCGATCGTGCTCGAGTCGATGCATTTCCCCGAGCCCGTCATTTCGATGGCTATCGAGCCGAAGACGAAAGCGGACCAGGAGAGACTCGGCGTCGCGATGCACAGGCTGGCCGAAGAGGATCCGACGTTCAAAGTCACTTACAATAAAGAGACCGGCCAGACGATCATAAGCGGGATGGGCGAGCTTCACCTCGAAATAATCGTCGACAGGATGTTCCGCGAATTTAACGTCGGCGCGAATGTGGATAAGCCGCAGGTTGCTTACAAAGAGACGATCACGCGCCAGACGAGGGCTGTAGGGAAGTTCATACAGCAGTCGGGCGGAAGGGGCCAGTACGGCCATGTGGTCATGGACGTTGCGCCTGCGCAAAAAGGCGCAGGGGTCCTTTTTGAATCGAAGATAATAGGCGGCTCGATCCCGCGCGAATATATACCGTCAGTAGAGGAAGGCGTTATTGACGCGGCCCAGAACGGCTGCCTTGCCGGTTACCCTGTTACCGATATCGACGTAAAACTTATTGACGGATCGTTCCATGAAGTCGATTCGTCCGATATAGCGTTCCAGATGGCGGCCTCGATCGCGTTTGGCGACGCGCTCAAAAACGGCGCCTCGGTATTACTCGAGCCTATCATGAACCTCGAGGTGACCACCCCGGAGAATTACATGGGTGAGGTCATCGGGGACTTGAGTTCGCGCAGGGTCAAAATAGAGTCCATCGACGACAGACCTGGACTTAAGATCATCAAAGGGCTTGCGCCATTGAGCGAAATGTTCGGCTATGCGACAATTGTAAGAAGTCTTACGCAAGGCAGGGCGTCGTATACGATGGAGCCTTCCTTTTATCAGGAAGTGCCGAAGAATATAGCGGAAAAGATAATTGAATTAAGCGGCAGGCATAATACTAAAAAAGAAGGTAAATAAACCCGGAGGCATTTATGGCAAAGGAAACGTTTGTAAGGAGTAAGCCGCACGTCAACATCGGTACCATAGGCCATATCGATCACGGCAAGACCACTCTTACAGCAGCTATACTCGCTACGCTTGCAAAAAAAGGCAAGGCTACTGTTAAAAGTTATGCTGATATAGCCAAGGGCGGAACGGTCCGTGACGAAACCAAGACCGTAACGATAGCCGTAGCCCACGTGGAATATGAGACGGATAACAGGCATTACGCCCACATCGACTGTCCGGGGCACGCCGATTACATCAAGAATATGATTACCGGTGCCGCCCAGATGGACGGTGCAATACTCGTAGTATCGGCAGTGGACGGCCCGATGCCCCAGACAAGAGAACACATCCTCCTTGCCCGTCAGGTGAACGTCCCTTCCATAGTAGTATTCTTAAATAAAGTAGACCTCGTAGAAGATAAAGAGCTTGTAGACCTTGTTGAACTCGAAGTAAGAGAGCTCCTCACCAAATACAAATTCGCAGGAGATAAGACCCCTGTAATAAGAGGAAGCGCGCTCAAAGCGATGACCCAGCCTGACGATGCTGAAGCGACAAAGCCGATATTCGACCTCATGACAGCAGTGGATACATTCATCCCCGCTCCGCAGAGAGCTCTCGATAAGCCCTTCCTCATGCCCATAGAAGACGTATTCTCCATTACCGGACGCGGCACCGTAGGCACAGGAAGAGTGGAACGCGGCCAGATCAAAGTAGGCGAGGAAATAGAGATAGTNNTAAGAGGTATTGAAAAGACCGACTTGGAACGTGGCCAGGTCCTTGCAAAGCCCGGATCTATCACGCCTCATACGAAATTCAAAGCCGAAGTCTATATCTTGAGTAAAGAAGAAGGCGGCCGTCATACGCCCTTCTTTAACGGATACAGGCCGCAATTCTACTTCAGGACCACAGACGTTACCGGCGTAGTCACCCTCCCGAAAGATGTCGAGATGGTGATGCCCGGAGATAACGTCCAGTTCGAAGTAGTTCTCATCACCCCGATAGCCATGGAGAAGGAACTGCGCTTCGCCATACGCGAAGGCGGCCACACCGTAGGCGCCGGGGTAGTAACTGA
>PLLI01000056.1 GCA_003140915.1 Candidatus Omnitrophota bacterium | reverse complement strand
GTCGACGCTATAAACGTTACCGACTTGCAGAGTTCGGTCTTGAGGGTAGGTTCGCTCGCGGTCTGCAGCCTTTTAAAGAATCGGGGCATCGAGCCGATATTCCAGATGACATGCCGCGACAGGAACAGGCTCGCGCTACAATCGGACCTTCTTTCCGCAAGCGTCCTCGGCATCGAGAACGTCCTCCTTTTGACGGGCGATTACCCGACACTGGGCGACCACCCCGAGTCAAAGCCCGTATTCGATCTCGGCAGCGTCCAGTTGATACAGGTAGCGTCGGCGCTCGAATCGGGCAAGGATATGAAGGGCAACGCGCTCAAAGGCGCGCCGAAGTTCTGCATGGGCGCGGTCGTCAACCCCGGCGCGGATCCGTTAGAACCGGAGACAATAAAGATGGAGAAGAAGATAGAAGCGGGCGCGCAATTTTTCCAGACGCAGGCGGTTTACGATATTGAGCTTTTCAAAAGATTTCTCGACAGCATTAAAGACATTAAAAAAGTGCCCATCCTCGCCGGGATCGTCTTATTGAAATCGGCAGGCATGGCAAAGTATATGAATAAGAACGTTGCCGGCGTATTTGTCCCGGATAATCTCATTCAGGAAATGGAGATGACAAAGGACAAGGCGGCTAAGTCTATCGAGATAGCGGCGCGGCTCATAAAAGAATTGAAGCCGCTCTGCCAGGGCATACATATAATGCCGATAGGCTGGGATAAAAAAGTGCCGCTCGTATTGGATGCGGCAGGATTGTAAAAGAGGAGAAGAAGATGTCGAAGACAGCGGAAGTAACGGTAAAGACGGTTGCAGGCTTGATGGTCTCGGGCGCGAAGTCGGTGGTTGCAGAGGCCGAGGAATTATTGAATAAGACCAAGAAAGAGAAAGGCGCCGACCAGAAAGTGGCTTTCCCTGAGACAGCATTTTATCTTCCTTTGGCTAATGCGCTTCTGGGCTCAGAGGTAAAAACGGTCACCGATGCGGAAAAAGTGCTTGCGACGGCAAAGACCCTTGTCATAAAAGATGTCCCGGCAGAAGATAAGTGGACTAATTTTTTAAAGGATTCTCTCAATGCCGGCGTCGCGACGATACTCTCCGAGGAGCTTATCTCGGCGCTCAAATATATTTACGGTAAGGAACCCCAGGCAGATTGCCCGGGATTTTTCTCCGACACTCTTTTGCGCTCACTCGGCATACAACTCGTCGATGGAAGGATCTCCGGCATCGCGGTAATTTTAGGCAAGGCGCCGGACGCCAAAACCGCAGTCAGTATTGTAAGGGACCTGCAGAAACGGAATATCCTGACGCTCCTTGGCGGGAACGTAGACGGTGTAAGCATTATCGACCAGTTAAAAGAAAGCGGCCTTGCGATGGGGCTCGACAGCTACGTCGTGCCATTCGGCCGCGACACGATATCGATAGTCTACGTCCTCAACTTCGCGATCAGGGCAGCGCTCTCGTTCGGAGGCATTAAGGCCGGGAACGCGAAGGCATGCGTTGATTACGTTAGAGAGAGGGTGCCGGCTTTCGTCCTGCTTTTAGGCGGGGTGGATGAGGTCAAGGCCGCGACAGGAGCGGGCGCGCTCGCCGCAGGAGTGCCTATAATAACAGATCTCGACTTGCCGGAGGTAAGAGTCCCGGGAGTCTGCGCCCACGAAGAATGTCTTATAGTGGAAAAAGACCACAAAAAAATAGTCCAGAAGGCGATCGAAACGCGCGGTATAAAAGTAAAGGTCGCACAGGTCCCCATACCGGTCCCGTTCTCTGCCGCGTTCGAAGGCGAACGCGTGAGAAAAGAGAATATGTTCGTCCAGTTCGGAGGCAAATATTCAATGGCCTTCGAATATCTGAGGATGAAGAAGATGGGAGAGATAGAGGACGGCAAGGTTACCATCGTAGGGCCGGAAGCGGACACAATGCAGGATGGTTCGAGCTATCCTTTGGCGATAGTCGTTGACGTCGCGGGCAGAAAGATGTCCGCCGATTTCGAACCGATACTCGAGCGGCAGATACACAAGTTTTTAAATTACGCAATGGGCATATTCCACATGGGCCAGCGTGACATGAACTGGGTCCGTATCTCGAAGGATGCCAGGAAGGCCGGCTTTAAGATCCGCCACTTCGGCGATATTTTAATTGCAAAACTTCACGATGAATACGGCGCGATAGTCGACAAGGTCCAGGTGACTATTTACACTAATGAGAAAGACGTCAAGTCCATTCTTCCTGAGGCGCGAAAGGCCTTCGCGGCCAGGGACGAGCGCCTTGCCGGAATGACGGATGAGTCCGTCGATACGTTCTACAGTTGCACTCTCTGCCAGTCATTCGCGCCCGACCACGTATGCGTGGTCTCGCCCGAGCGGCTGGGCCTTTGCGGGGCCTATTCCTGGCTCGACGCTAAGGCGGCGCATGAGATAACGCCCACGGGCGGCAATCAGCCGATAAAGAAGGGCAGGGCAGTAGATAACGTTAAAGGCATCTGGGAGGGCGTGAACGAGTTCGTCTTCGACAAATCGCATCAGCATACCTCACAGATGTCGGCGTACTCTCTCATGGATTCGCCGATGACCTCATGCGGATGTTTCGAATGCATAGTGGCGATAGTGCCGGAAGCGAACGGCGTCATGATAGTGAACAGGGAGTATACGGGCGAGACGCCGGCGGGGATGAAGTTCACGACACTTGCCGGCTCGGTCGGGGGAGGGAACCAGACGCCGGGCTTTTTGGGCGTAGGGCGTTTATACATTGTCAGCAAAAAATTCATATCAGCCGAGGGCGGGCTCGAGAGGGTCGTCTGGATGCCGAAAGAACTGAAAGAGGCGCTCAGCGACAAACTGAAAGAACGCTGCAAGGAACTGGGCAAACCGGAGTTGTTTGACAAGATAGCGGATGAGACGGTGGCGACAGACGCTGCGGCGCTGGTCGAGTATCTGCAGAAAATAAACCATCCGGCGCTCAACCTTCCGCCGTTGATATAGCTAAAGAGGATGAAGCGTAAGGGAGGCAATATTGAGAAGAACTAAATTGGCGCTTACGGTTAAATTGCTGACAATCCTCACTCTGGTCGCATTCGTTCATGCGGCTGAGGCTTCGGATCCGCCGGGTTCCGCGGCTTCTTCTTCCTCCAATAAGGGATTGGGCCGTGTTATCGGAGAGAACGAGGTGGCCGTTATCGAGGCAGGAGGAGACTCGCCCGGCGTGATGATCGGCAGCCGCGTCTATAGTCTTAACGACGAAGCATTCGGCGGCAAGATCATAAAAATTACCGACGAAAAAATCACCATTAAATTTAAGGATAAGGAGAAAAATTACAAAGTCGGGGACCTGGTGGAGAATAAGTAAAATTTTTCGTCCCGCGAAGAATCCCCTTTCGGGATTATGCCTCGCGGGGCGTGAAAGTATAGAATGTGCTGTGTC
>PLLI01000024.1 GCA_003140915.1 Candidatus Omnitrophota bacterium | reverse complement strand
TTTCTATAGAACAGGCATGATATTTGGTAACTTCCAGTATTTTCAAATCAAGATAGTGATTCTCATCTTCTTTACCGGTATCCAATTTGCGCGTCTCACTAACAACATTTATTACCTCAGCCTTAACAAAACAATTTGATGATGATGTCTCTGATGCGCTAACCCATTTAACTTGAGTAATTAATAAAAGCAAGACTGCCAATTCCAGAAATATTTTTTTCATCTGCCCTCCAAAAAAATATTAAGGTTCCCTCTTGCATGAAAATAGAGGGATCTCTCGGATTGTATAGGCAACTATTATATCCGAATTANNTCGGGGGGATTGTTAAAGTAGGGGCAAACTGGAAAAAAATTATAAACCCTTCAATAATAATCACCTCATTCTAACCTCCCCAGCATGACGGTCGCGACTACCTGCTCAAATATCGGCCTTTGCCTAGCATATATCGACGACAATGTCTTTATATTTAATTGCATCACAAGATTCCCGCGAGAAATGCTGTAACAGTCAGTGATCGATAAAGCTCCAAACGCTTCCATGTACCGAACCATTAAAAGATGCACGTGTTGGGGACGCACCATCTCGGAGACAAAGGGGTAGTCGTCCAAGATACCTCTTGATCTCATCTGCATGAAGGCATCGACCGTGTCAAAACGCTGAAGAATGCGCGGCTCGTCCCGAATAATGCGCTTATAGGGATGTGAAGATCGGATAGATTGTTTTGTGATGCCGGAAACGAAGGCGGCTGGATTTGTCGTGCTTGGAACCACGGTGGGTTCCAATACGGTAACCTCCATAAGGACATTCCGGGAACGACGCGTTAAACAACATTCGGGCGAAACGTGCGGACTCAGCAGCCAGTCATCGGGAGTCCAGAACCAGTAGAGCTTGCCGTCATGGATATTCGGCGTCCACCTGTCCGGCACATTCACTATCAATAACTTCTCTCTTTGCCAGGGAAATCTCATTCGCCCTCCTTGATCTTCTTCTCAAAAAGCGGGTTGATTTCCGCGCCCAAGCTTATCGCCCGTTCCAGATCCGTTTTTGCTTCGGCATATAGCTTTTGCCTGGAATGCAAGTCGGCCCGAAGCAAGAATATCGAGCCGTCCGCCGGGTCGAGCTCGCTAGCCTTCTTTATTTCAGCAAGCGCTTCTGTATATTCAGCGGTCGCGATCAGCACAAAGGCACGGGTCCAGTGCGCCTTAAAGACGTCCGGGAACCGCTGCACAGCCAGGTCGACCAGGTTACGGACGCCATCCATATTATATTCCCGCCCCATGAATTGCAATACCTCGACCTTCGTCGCGCGAGCCAGTGCCTCGACCACGAGGCATGCGGGTTCTTTGTCATCGACGAGACCCGCATCATGCGCTTCATCCGCTATCTCTGAAAGTTCCTCGATCGCCCAGTTTGCGTCGGTTTCGATTATGCCGCCGGCGAATTTCTCCTGGACGCGCGCCAGGCGCCCTGAGGCGTGTACCCCCGAGGCGCGCGCAAGCTTTGCCCTGATCTCAGGATCGTTCGCCTTAAGAAGATCCTTCTTATATTGGCGTATCGCCTGCAAAAGGTCCCGGTTCGCTTCAGGAGAGGATGCATGCGGATAGCTTAAGGCCCTTACGAAATAGGCATCTGCGTTCGTATCCCGTAATCGAAGTGCCGTGGTCGTCTTCCGGCGGGCGTCATCGCCATTCCCATGATTTGCGTCGGAGACCGCCTCTTCGATATAGGCCGCGCTGAGAGCCTGCCTGGTGGAATCATCCCACCCGTTCAGATCGACCTCGGGGTTACTGCGTAATTCGATGTCGAGCGCAGCCGCCGCTAGGTTCTTATCTCCGGGCTCTATAGCAACGGCCCGCTCGATCGCGGCGCGGGCTTCATCAAATTTACCCAGCAAAGCGCAGGCCTTGCTGAGCTGGGCGAACGCTTCGGAATATAACGGATCCTTTTCAGTGGCTTTTAAAAAATTCGCGCGCGCCGTCTCGTACTGCCTTAGCTCCATCGCGCCGCGGCCTGCGGCCATTATGCTCTCAGCGTCTTCACTGCCGCCATATCCGGGCTGGGACAGGACCAGCCGGTCTTTGATAGATATCGAAGGGCCTTTCCTGTAATCGAAATTGTCAACCGCGTGCTCCAGGACCCCGGTAACGCTATCGCGGTGCCATTCCAACGAATAATCTCCTGCGCGCGGTTGGATATGCACCCCTCCCATTATGAAATCGCCCTGTTTGAAACCTTCAGCGCCACCGGTGCCAAGAATAGTGACGACGCCCTGATAATAATGAGGAACTTCGCATTTCGTAAATGGCAGGTCGGAGATATCGTGCAGGACCGGATATTCGATCCCCATATACCGCAACAATTTGCCGACCGTTACGATATCCACCAGCCCGTGCAGGCGGACATAGATGCCCTGCGGCTCGATCTGCCGTGAGCGTTCAAATTGGTCGTAATACCGGGTAAAAGAGTCCGCTGCCTGCGTGGCGCTGACATCCTGTCCCCCGCTGTCCACGGTTCTACCCTCAACGATCTGTTGTTGGGCCGACATGACATGGATGCCGCTCTCAAATATCACCGAGCGGGCGCTTTCGGAAATAATGATGTCACCTGATCCGAGAGATGTGGGGAAGAACCAGAACCGGCTCATCAGGGATCTTGCTTTATTTGACTGGATGAAGTGGACAAGCGTCTCGTATCCGTCGACATCCGGCTTCACCTTGCCGAAGATGATCCGTTTCATGGCATAATCGGCGTCGAGCATCGTCTTGGCAAATAGAGAGTCCCGCGGGAGATCAATTACCCGGACGTATTGAGGCCCGCCTATCTCGCCCGGCAAAGGGTCGAGAGAGACGGCGGGCGTGCGCTCTTCAAGCCATACCGACCGGAGCCCGACGATAAGGCAGTCGATGTCGATCCGGGTCTCCTGCGACTTGGCGGGAGCGCATACAAGGAATATATCATTCTTCCGCGGGTCCAGGACAAATCCATGGATACGCTCCACGTTCCCCGGATAACGCAGATGCTCGGGGAGGATCTTCCATTTGTCGGGCGACTTTGAATAAGGGAGCGCTTCTTTATGAAGTTCTTTAAGAGAGATGAGCGTCGGAGATTCTACCACGATACTTGGGCCGAATCGATCAAACCCGGATACATTAAGAAATGAGAGCAGGTCGAGCGTTACCGCAAGAGCCACGCCGCCGACCTCTCTATTCTGGGAGATCGTCTCCCGTGCCTGCTCGGTCACGCGGAATACCTTATTCGGGCTGCCGGGAACCGGCACAGGCTCACAAAGCGATTTGTGTTTCACGCCTCCTGGTGTCTCAAATACTCCCTGAAGATAGTGCACATCGACCTTCGGCCCGCCTTCCGTGCCGATCGCCTGGATGGACGGATCGTATGCTATAACGTCTTGCTTATAATTGCCGAATTCGGAGCGCGAATAATCTATATTTGAAAGACCTGCCGCCACCTTCGCCTGTTCAAGCGCATGCCAGGTACCCTGAAACTTGATGCTCCTGATCGCTCCTATTGACGGCACTTGGGCACTTTCTTTCTGTCCGCTACTCTGTCCCTGAGGAGCAAGAACGGAGCTGACCGTGCTTGTAATCGTCCGCGCCGTTTCTGCTTTTGCCATGGCGTCCTTAAACTTAGCGTACTTCATCCCAAGGTTGGGCTCTGTCTTTGCATCCGTGATTTCCTGGACCGCGATCTGCTGATAGTGCTCCGCCAGGCGCATCTTCTCTTCCGCCGCGGCTATCATCTTTTCCGGCTGAAGGTTCTGGACGGTGGCCGCGTTGATCTTTTTATTCTGAATTGCGGCATCCATATCCTTTTTGAGGTCATCCAGCCCTTTCTTCGTGGCCTGAACTTCCGGCACTATCGTCCCGCTCATTGCCTCTTCCAGGACTTGTGTCGCCTGCGCGAGGGCGCTCGACGCCTCCTTCTCCGCATTCGGCACATTCTGGACCTCTACCGCATATGCTACCATGTTTATACTTATCGCCAATATTGCCGAAAGCAGCAACATCCTCATTTCTCTATCTCCCAACTATGTATTGTAGATCTGCTGCGCATACGAAACGTCGCTTCAGGCGACGTCGACTTTATCGTGAATGCCGTATCCGCGCGTCCATCGATAAACCTCCCTCGGGTAAGAGATAGGGCCTGGGTTCCCTCCATACTAAAATCTTCCAGTTCATTCTTTGTATCCGATTCCGGGTCGGATTCGAGCGTCGCTGTGCCCTTTATGCCGATCTTCGCGACCTCTTCCCCTTTTTCCGAAGAAATACTCAGTAAGGTACATCTATAGTTCATATGCATCCTGCCGAGCGACGCGAATACTTTGGAATGGCTACCCGCGTCCCATCCTTCATTCACTCCCACTTTATGGTCTGGCAAAATGATCAGCGGTTGGATCACATTATCTTCGAGCGTGCTTTGGGCGAACGGGTCTACCTTGGCGCCTTCGAAACTTACACTTTTGATATCTCCGGTCGGTTCCTGCACCATATGGGTGGTGATATTGAGGGCATCCAGAATGGCGGCAAGCTTTGGGTCGCTCTCGGCCGCTTTTCGCGAGGCCGGATCCGTGGAAGCAAAGTTCATTATATTAGTTCCGTTCACCGCCTGTGTAAAAAGCTCCGTTGCGCGACACGAGATGTCCATATCACCGCTTGGCTCGATACCGTCCACTTTTGTCTCGATCACCATCCGCATCAAGTTTCGGGTCGACGGCGCAGTGGTCCCGGGCGACAGGCCGTCGATCTTGGTAACGGCACTCTCGATCATTTCCAACACATTTCTGTAAGTATCTCCCGGCCGGGCCGTCAGCTTAAGCATTACCTTATCTTCACCCTGCACAATACCGCACCATGCAAGCGGCGCAAATATCAATATTAATACCAATGTTTTCCCAAATAGCTCTCTTATCGTCTTCATGGACTATACCCTTCCCATTACTATTTTAACGATCGTTATAACAACTCTTACAGCGGCCGATAAGAGGCAAATAAGTATTATCGTCCCGACGATCATCATGAACGAGTGCGGGACAAACCTGACAGTTTCAGGCCTATCGGTCCCGGCAAGTTTATCATAAACTTTTTTGAATACTTTTGAGCGCTGCGCAATAAGATTTATCATCACCAGCGCCATGGGCACTAAAAAGAACATCCCGAATACCAGAAAGAACCAATATCCCTGGCTATCGTGGCTTGAATTCGAAATCCCTGCGCTGTAAAAACAGACTGCGGCCAGCGCCCCTAAAATAATCATCCCCGCAATTTTTCCTATCATATTTTCCGGGCTCCTTCTACTTTGTTTTTTTGGATGCTTGTTTCTCGCGGTACGCTTGCTCACACACATACCGTGAACAAGATTTCTTTACTTCCTGGGGTCATTGACTTTCCCCAAGAACAAAATATTCCCGGTTTCTCTTTCGAGTATTAAAAATATAAACGGATGATCAACAATAAATTCTTTTATATCATTAGGCC
>PLLI01000012.1 GCA_003140915.1 Candidatus Omnitrophota bacterium | reverse complement strand
ACCATCTGAAAAGATGGGTCGCAAAGCTATAGAGCCTAACCCTGTAATCGAGCAGGTATGGTAGTCAGCTACCGAACCTTTGCAGGCCTATTTACGGATGGTAAATAGGCTTTTTATTTGTCTTGGTCTTCGGATCAAGAAAGAGGTGGCATACAATGATACCGTCCGCGATAGTGACAATAAAAGAACTGATATTATGGGAATACGCCAGACTGATGTCCGAGGAAGCGTCCGGGGAGAGGGATAATTGGCGGTTCACCTTGCATAACTTTGAACAGTTAAATTCTGATAAAAAGAGATGGAGCCATATTTTGGAAGAAGAAGTAAAGGTAGACCCAAATAAATGCGCATATTGCGGCAGCGAAAAAGACCTTTCGATTACTCGTATCGTCCCGAAGGAGGTATGCTATTTTGCGAAAATACATAACACTGTAAGAACGTGCAAAAAATGCAATTCCTCAAAAGGCGGTAAAGACTTGATAGAGTGGTGGATCTTTAATGGACAGGATAAGATACCGCGAAGCGTCCTGGCAAAATATTTGAAAATTCTTTATATCTGTCATGAATGTAACGGTACTACGGATGGATGCGCTTTAGATGAATATGGTAAATATAATCTGGTCTATTTGGGATATGTATTTCAAGAACCCTGCAATTCCGACAAAGTGCGCGCATAAGATTTAACCCCTCCTGCCTGTCCTGAAGAAAAACGCCTATCGACTCCAACTATATTAAAGTATAAAAAAGTAGGCTATTTCACCTTGACAGCACCCCCTCTATAAAGTAAACTTAAATTTATAGTGCAAATAGTGATCTAATAAAAGGAAGATTATGTGCATCAAAAAATATAGATATTTAGCTATATTATTAATTATTGCGCTCGTTTACTCCGGCGAATCCTTCGCTATTTCTTCAGGCGATAGCTCAATGCCGAAAGCACCGAGCGGAACCGCTCCGGCTCCCCAGTATTTACCCGGCGAAATTCTCGTCAAATTTAAGGAAAACACAGATCCTCAATCTGCATTGCAGCAAGCTGACATCGTTCCAGACAGAATGGAAAGGGTCTATCCCATAGCTCCTGCCGCGGAAAAATTCCGGAAAGACTATAAACTGGAAAAAAGCGCCAAAGGTTGGTATTCATTCCTTGGGAAAAATTATAAAGAGATAAGCCAGATACCCGATAATGAGGCCTTTAGTGAGGCGTATAAAACAATGCCTGAAGCCGAAAGGGGCCTTTACAGGAATTATAAGATAACAGTGCCTCAAGGGGTAAGCGTAGAAGAGGCGATAGCAAAGTTGAAAGCCAACCCGAACGTGGAATATGCCGAGCCCAATTATATAAGAAAGATACAGATTGTGCCCAACGATCCATATTATAGTTCTGCCGGCAGTTGGGGCCAGCCTTACGATGACTTATGGGGGCTGAAGAAAATCCAGTGCGCCCAGGCATGGGATATTTCGCAGGGCGAAGGAGTTATTGTCGCAGTTGTAGATACAGGCGTGGACTATAATCACCCCGATCTCGCCGGCAACATCTGGGTCAACAAAAAAGAGATACCCGGTAACGGCATCGATGACGACGGAAACGGTTTTGTAGATGACGTCAACGGCTGGAACTTTTGCGTAAACAACAATGACCCAATGGACGATTGCGGACACGGAACACACTGTTCGGGGACCATAGCGGCTGTAGGCAACAATAACCTGGGTGTTATAGGAGTGGCCCCTAAGGCGACGATCATGCCTGTCAAGGCTCTTGACGCCGGAGGCGGAGGGTCGGATGCCGCGTTAGCCGCCGCGGTGAAATACGCAGCAGACAATGGGGCTAACATAATCAGTAATTCATGGGGTGGGGAAGGCGATAGCCAGGTTCTTACAGACGCGTTTCACTATGCCAACTCGAAAGGCTGTGTATGCATTGCCGCGGCGGGAAATTCCAACGCTGACGTATCAGGATTTACTCCCGCCGACATAGATACCGTTATAGCTGTAGCCGCCACAAATCCGAACGATCAAAGGTGCTCTTTTTCGAATTATGGCGATAAAGTAGATGTTTCCGCTCCCGGAGGCGACAGCGATACAAATGACGGCACCAACGCATGGGGCCGCAACATACTGTCATTGAGGTCCAACAATAAAGGCCATCCGACCGATATGTATGGCGACGGCATATGCGTGGTGGGTAGTACGTACTACCGTTCGAGAGGCACTTCGATGGCCTGCCCGCACGTAGCGGGATTAGCTGCGCTTATCAAAAGTAAATTCCCGGCCGACACCGCGGCCTTTGTCCGCGGCCGTATCATAGCGGGGGCAGATACGATAGATACTCAAAATCCCGGGTTTGAAAAGAAGCTCGGTTCAGGCAGGATAAACGCTGCCCGGTCGTTATCTATCAAAGCGAGCCCGCTATTTAATATAACCTCAATATCGACAGACCATCTCTATCCAGGCAGGCCGACATCGATAAGCGTTAATGTAGCAAATGGTTGGGAAGATGCCCTCGGCGTTTCAGGAACATTATCGACTACAACCCCGAATGTCTCGATCCAGAACGGGTCATTCCTATTCGGCGACATACTTTCCGGCGGGGAAGTATCTAACAGCGCCGGCCCTTTTATCATATCGCTGGATCAGTCCATGCAGTTCGGTACTACGCTAAATTTCAATCTTACTCTTTCATGCAGTGACGGTTTTACGGCGGTAATACCTTTTACCGTAAAGGTTACATACTTTGAAAATGCCGGCGCCGCTGCAGGGCTCCCCCTTGTAAGTGAAATGCCGCTTTTTGCGGCGATTGGCGATTATAATAACGATGATCTGGCCGATATATTGCTTATAAGCACCGCGCCATCCCCACTTTTGGAGCTGTATAAAAATTGCGGGGACGGTTCTTTTGCAAATGCGACCGCGGAGACAAAAATTAATTGGGGCAGCTATCCTTCAGCACCGATTTTCCTGGATATAAATAATGACGGGTATGAGGATCTTTTTATAGGCTCGATGGATCCCTACGTATACGGCACAAAGATATTTCTGAACGGCAAAGACGGCACCTTTTCAGACGTGACCGGCCCAGCCATGCTCCAGACCAATTGTTTCAGCGCGGTAGCGGTCGATTATGATAATAACGGTTTTGTAGATATATTGGGGGCATATTCGAGATTTTTCCTGCTGCGGAATAACGCGGACAATACTTTTACCGACACGGTGAACGGCACCGGTTTTCCCACTGCGGCAAGCAATTTATATAACGGCCAGATAGTTTCCTTTGATTACGATAACGACGGTGACCAGGATATACTGGTCACCAGTGTTGATGGCGGGACCTTCCTTTACAGGAATAACGGGGACGGGACCTTTACGGATGTTACCGCGCAATCCGGTATCGATACTTCGAGAGGCGGCTCCAGCGGCGTGGCTGTAGGCGATTATAATAATGACGGCAATATTGACATATTTTTTACCAATCTAAAAGCATGGACAAATTCTATCAATAATAATGTCTTATACAGGAATAACGGGGACGGTACCTTTACGGACGTAACACAGGCGGCCGGCAATCCCGGCTTTGGAACGAGCGGCACTTATTACGGGACCGATTTCTTCGACTATGACAATGACGGCAACCTTGACCTTTACCTGACGAACGCGATAAATTATTGTACTATAACGACGAATACACTTTACCATAATAATGGCGACGGGACATTCACGTATGTCAGCGATCTCGCTTTCCCTGAATCTGTAAGCCCCGGATACGCGGCCGCGTGCATAGGCGATTACAACAATGACGGAGCCCTGGATATATATGCCCCGACGTCCAGGGTTATTGGGAAAGGGGCGCTCTTAAAAAATCTTGTAGGGAACCAAAATAACTGGATCAAGCTCAAGCTTATAGGCACAGCCAGTAATAGAGACGCATATGGAGCGCGCATATACGTAAGGGCCGGAGGCAAGACCCAAATGCGCGAGATACATACCTCCGCCGTTCAGGCACAACCAGTTCATTTTGGTCTCGCTCGCATTGCTATGATAGACGAGATTGAGGTCCACTGGCCGAGCGGGGCGGTACAGACATTACATAAT
>PLLI01000111.1 GCA_003140915.1 Candidatus Omnitrophota bacterium | reverse complement strand
AATGAGACCTCGCATATGAAGTACGCAGACCTTCACATACATACCAACTTTTCCGATTCTACATTATCGCCGGAAGAAGTCGCCGCCTGCGCCGACGAGAAAGGCCTGTCGGCGATAGCGATATGCAACCATGATTGTATCGACGGGATAGAACCGTGCGCAAAAGCGGCATCGCCGTTTGGCATAGAGGTGGTAGCCGGCATAGAGCTTACCGTAGAAAAACAGGATGCCGAGATACACATCCTCGCATATTTTATAGATTCGACGGCCAAGTGGCTCAAAGACCGGCTTGAGGCGATGAGGCAGGAGCGGATCGGCCGCATCCATAAGATGGTCGAGAAACTTAATGACGCCAGGATAGACGTGAAGGCCCAGGATGTCTTCAAACTTGCCGGAAGAGGCACGGTCGGCAGGCTTCACCTTGCCCAGGCGATGATCAATACGAAAAAGGTCAAAACTTTCAGGGACGCCTTCGGTAAATATATCGGTTTCCAGAAACCCTGCTACGTGCCTCACTCAAGATTCTTGCCACAGGAAGCGATGGACCTTATCCTGAAAGCGGGAGGCGTGCCGGTCCTCGCGCATCCGGGTATCATGGACAAGGATGAATATATCCCGGAATTGCTCGAATGCGGATTGAGAGGAATAGAGATCTATCATACCGATCACAATGCCGGTACCGTAAAGCATTATGAAGAGCTGGCAGCGCAATATGGATTGCTGGCTACCGGCGGGTCCGATTGCCACGGCATGGGCAAGGGCAGAGTGCTGATAGGCACGGTCAGGGTGCCTTACGAGCTGGTCGAGAAACTTAAATCGGAATCGGAAAAGATACGCAATGAACATAGATGAAAAATATATGCGCATGGCGCTTGCGCTTGCACGAAGAGCACAAGGATTGACAAGCCCTAATCCTGTCGTAGGAGCTATTGTCGTCAGGGGCGGTCAGATCGTAGGGAGAGGTTACCATAAAAGGTGCGGCCTTCCGCACGCCGAGATAAATGCCCTTAGCGAAGCGGCCGGAAAGACAAATGGAGCCACTCTCTATGTTACGCTGGAACCCTGTGATCACTTCGGCAGGACGCCGCCCTGCACCGACGCCATCATCAAGGCGCGGATAAAGAGAGTCGTCATTGCCATGAAAGACCCGAACCCTCTCAATAACGGCAGGGGGATAAGAAAATTAAACGCGCATGGGATAAAAATTTCGGCCGGCATACTCGAGAGTGAAGCCAAGAAAGCGAACAGGCCTTTTATAAAATTCATAACGACCGGGATGCCGTATGTTACCGTAAAAATGGCCGAATCGCTCGATGGTAAGATAGCGACCAGGACGGGCGATTCAAAGTGGATAACGGATGAGGATTCCCGCAAGTATGTCCACAGACTGCGCGCCAAGGTTGATGCGGTCATGGTGGGAGCGAATACCGCTATGATAGACGACCCGACGCTTTTAAGCAGGACTTCGAACGGGAAACAACCGGTAAGGGTGATCGTCGGCAACCGCCGTAAAATACCGCGAAATGCCAGGATATTTTCCACAGCAGCAAACGCGCCGGTCTATATAGCGGCCGCGAAACGCGGCGGCAAGGTCGATCTCAAAGACCTGTTGAAAAAGCTGGGCGGGATGGGGATGACCCACGTCCTGGTCGAAGGTGGCGGCGAGTTGGTGGCCGGCCTTGTTGAAAAGAGGCTCGTCGACGCATTTCTCTTCTTTATCGCACCGAAGATAATCGGCGGAAGAGACGCCAAGACGTCCGTCGAAGGCGACGGGATAAGGCGAATGAGCCAGGCGATCCGTTTGAATGGGATGAAGATACGAAAGTTCAGGAAAGATATTTTGATAGAAGCCGAGGTGGGATGATGTTCACCGGATTGATAAAAGAGCTGAGCGTGGTGCGCAATTTTNNGCAATTTTACGCCCTCAGGGAGCGTCTACAGGCTGGAAGCCGGCTCGGTCATGATCTTCAAAAGCGCCGCAATAGGCGACAGCATTTCAATCAACGGGGTTTGCCTCACGCTCGTCGAGAAGAGAGACGGCCTGCTGGGGTTCGATGTCATGGAGGAAACGGTCCGCAGGACAGGCCTTTTGTCTTTAAAGAGCGGCGACAAAATAAATCTGGAAGATTCGTTAAGGGCGGGCTCGCCCCTCGGCGGCCATTTTGTCCTGGGCCATGTGGATTGCGCCGGGGCGGTAAGAAGCATCAAAAATAGAGGCGGTGAATATATCGTCGAGATAGAATTTCCCGCGGAATTCAGTCATCTCGTGGTTGAGAAAGGGTCCATCGCGCTGGATGGCATAAGCCTGACCGTCGGAGAAGCCGGCCGCGGCAGTTTCAAGGTATATATAATCCCGCACACTTTAAAAATTACAAACCTTGGTATGAGGCGGGAACGTGATAAGATAAACATAGAATTCGATATCATAGGAAAATACCTCTACCGTTTCCGGGAGTTGGATAAGAAGAGCGGCGTTACAGAACAATTCCTCAAACAGATGGGATTTTAAGCCAAATAAAGTTGAAATATTATGGATTTAATGATATAATCTTATGCAAAAGGGGGTAGGGATGACTAAAAGGACTATTTTAATCGGATTGATGGTACTCTTACTTGCCGTTGTCTTTGCCACGCCTGGATATTGTGATGGTTCGCTGAGGAAGTTGGGCCGCGGCCTATGCAATATAGGCACATTTCCGTTTGAGCTGCCTTTGCAGGTTTCCAGAGTAAATAAGAATGACGGGCCGATGGCTGGAGCCACTTACGGCGTTTTAAAGGGTATCGGCATGATGGGCACGCGCCTGTTTGTAGGGATATACGAGGTTCTCACGTTCCCGATAGCTGAGCCGAAAAATTACGAGCCCATCCTCAAAGACCCTGAATTCTTTTTTGAGGAGTATAACTGGTAAGGCATAGGATATATCCGTATTTTTTAGCCCCGGGATCTATTCCCGGGGCTTTTTGTTCACTCCTTTTAATTTTATTTGCTCATAATTTAACGATATGTTAACATAATGAGTTATGTCGGGGCGTAGCGCAGCTGGCTAGCGCGCTTGGTTCGGGACCAAGAGGTCGACGGTTCGAATCCGTCCGCCCCGACCACTCTATATATGGTCAAAAAAACTGCCGCCAATAAACGCCTTCACACATATTATACCGGTTCGGTCCAGGGTATCGGTTTCAGGTATACGGCTGAACGGATAGCAGGCTCTTTGGGACTGACCGGATGGGCGAAAAATTTACCTGACGGACGGGTAGAGGTCCTTTGTGAAGGCAGACAGCCGGACATAGAAGAGTTCTTGCGCAAGATAGCCGACATATTCAAGGGGTATATACGGGACGTCGATGTGGAGTGGGGTGATGCGGCCGGCGAATTCGACGGCTTTGATATTCGCTTCTAAATTATGAGATACGGCCTGATATCGGATATACACGGAAACCTTGAAGCGCTCGAGGCTGTTTTAGAGACTTTGGCGAAAGAAGGCGTCGATGCGTATCTGTGTATGGGCGACATAGTCGGTTATGGCGCGAACCCCAAAGAATGTATAAAAAAAGTCCGTTCCATTGAGCCGAAAGTGCTGATAGCCGGGAACCACGAGTGGGGCACGCTTGGCTTGCTCGAACTCGACTATTTCAGTGAGCTCGCGCGCCAGGCGGTTATATGGACGAAGGGCATTCTCAATGCTGACGAGCTGGAATATCTCGGTTCTTTTAAACTTTTGGCGGCGGATAAGAAACTGACCCTGGTCCACGGTTCTCTTGAAGAGCCGGAAGAATTTAATTATGTTTTTGACTCGAACGATGCCGGTGGAACTTTTCGGCTCCTGAAGACACAACTCTGTTTCGTGGGCCATTCGCATGTTCCCGGAATATTCTATTTTGACGGTAAGGTACCGGGCGCGATAAATGACGTGAAGGCCAAGATAGGGCCAGGTAAAAAATATGTCATAAATATCGGCAGTATCGGCCAGCCGCGCGACGGCGATCCGAGGGCATCTTTTGCCATATACGATGAGGATAAAAAAACCGTGGAGATCAAGAGAGTTGCCTATGATGTCGAAAAAGCTCAAACCAAAATTCTCGCTGCCGGGCTTCCGAAGAGGCTTGCTTCGAGATTGGCCGAGGGGCGATAGTTGTCATGGTTAAAAAAGAGATACAAAAAGAGATCGAGAAACTGAAGAAAGAGATCAGACGGCACGACCATCTTTACTATGTCCAAAATTCTCCTAAAATAACAGACGGGGAATACGACAGGCTCTATAGGAGGCTCAAGGACCTTGAAGAGACGAATCCCGAGCTTCTAACGTCCGATTCCCCGACGCAACGCATTGGCGGTCAGCCCGCAAAAGGCTTCCCCACGGTAAGGCACATAGCGCCGATGATGAGCCTCGACAATACCTATTCGGCGGGTGAGATACGCCAGTTCGACGAACGGGTCAGGAAAAACCTGAAAGGTGACAAAGTCGAATACGTCGTTGAATTGAAGTTCGACGGCGTGAGTATCTCGCTTCTTTATAAAGACGGAAAATGGGTCCAGGGTTCAACGCGCGGGGACGGTATAGAAGGCGATGACGTATCGAATAATCTGAAGACGATCCGTTCCATTCCTCTTGCCTTTGACGAAGAGGCTAATATCCCAAAACTTATCGAGGTGCGCGGTGAAGTTTATATGACGAAGAAAGCCCTCGAGAAGCTGAACAGAGAAAAAAAGAAGGCGAGAGAAGAGCTCTTTGCCAATCCCAGGAACGCGGCGGCAGGTTCCCTGAAATTACTCGATCCGAAAATAGTGGCGGCGAGGGGACTCGATATTTATGTTTGGGGTATCGGCCATTACGAGGGAATAGATTTCAAGACGCACGCGGAGGTCCTGGAATATCTTAAGAGTGCGGGTTTCAGGGTGAACCCGCACCACAAGCTTTGCAGGACGATCGAAGAGGTCGTCGGCTATTGCAATTCATTCGAATATAAAAAAGATGAATTGGATTTCGAAATAGACGGCATGGTGCTGAAGGTGAACGATCTCGGCCAGCAGAAGCGCCTGGGGATGACCGCGAAGAGCCCGCGCTGGTCGATCGCGTATAAGTTTCCGGCCGAGAGAAAACTCACAAAACTTAAAAAGATAGAAGTCCAGGTTGGCAGGACCGGAGTAATAACCCCTATAGCTATTCTAGAGCCGATCGCCCTGTCTGGAACGATCGTATCAAGAGCGAGCCTGCATAATTTCGATGAGATAGCGAGGCTGGATGTAAAGATAGGCGATAAGGTATACGTCGAGAAGTCGGGTGAAATAATCCCGAAGGTCATCAGCGTCGCGAAGGAGAAGCGGACCGGCACGGAAAAAACATTTGCTATTCCCACGGAATGCCGAGTTTGCGGATCGAAACTGGTGCGTCTCCATGAAGAAGTTGCCATCAGGTGCGAGAATGTCGGGTGTCCCGCCCAGATAAAGGAGGCAGTGCTCCATTTCGCTTCGAGGGACGCGATGGATATCGAAGGCATGGGAGATGCGACAGTTAACCAGCTCGTTGATAAATTGCTTATCAAGGATTACGGCGATATATACTCTCTTAAATTTGGCGATGTAAAAAACCTTGAGAGGATGGCCGAAAAGAGCGCGGCGAATCTCGTCGACGCGATAGATAAGTCGAAATCGCGCGACCTGAACAGGCTTATCTACGGGCTCGGTATCCGCCACGTAGGAGAGCGCTCGGCCTGGGTCCTGGCTAATCACTTTGGCTCTATCGAGAAGATGGAGAATGCTTCGCTGGAAGAGCTCACGAACGTTCCTGATATGGGGCCTGTCATGGCGGAATCCGTTTATAATTTTTTCCGGAATAAAGAGAACGCTAAAATAATAAAGAAATTGAAAGATGCCGGACTCAAGATGACGATGGAGGTCAAGAGAGCGGCCGTCGGAGCGCTTGCAGGAAAAACCATTGTCATAACAGGGACGCTGAAGACTTTTTCAAGGTCCGGAGCGGAAGAGGCCGTGAGAAAATCGGGCGGCAATCCTTCAGCAAGCGTCAGCAAGAATACGGACTTTCTGGTCGCGGGCCAGGAGCCCGGTTCGAAAGCGGATAGGGCGCGGGCCCTCGGCGTCAGGATAATCGACGAAGAGGAATTCAGGAAGCTTATCAAGAAAGAGGTGCAATAGTGAAGAAATGGATCGTTCTCCTATCGGTAATTTTTTTGGCGATGAGCCTGACCGGCTGCGAAGCGCTGCAAAAGAAATTTACGCGGAAGAAGACGACGGTCAAAAACCCGCATTTCTACCAGTTGAAAAAATATACCAGGAAGCCGTCGCCAGAACTTTATAAGCAGCATTATGCGTATTGGGAATCATGGCAGTCGCAGCTTATACAGGTAATAGGCGAGAATAATAAGAAGGACAAGCAGTGTATCGAGGAGGCGGTCGGGCATCTCAAGGACATGCAGAATATACTGATCCCGACAAAAGCGGAGGAGATGCAGCCTCACATAGAGAAGATGGAAGACGCTAAAGAGGCCATATTCAGGGGAGAACTTAACTTCGCCAAGAGGGACGATATCCGCAGGACCCTTGAACGAGAGGACCGCGCTATCAAAAGGGGTTTCTGTTACAACAAGGTAAAGGATTATCTCAGGAAAAGTTTTGACGATGAATAGTTTTTTCCTAAAAAAGTTTATCGTAGGGCCGCTTGCCGTAAACGCCTATCTCCTGGCAGACCCGGCCACCAAAAAAGCCTGTCTGATCGACCCGGGCGCAGACGCGAAAAAGATCAAGGATTTTATAAAGAATAACGGTTTCGAGCTCAAATTCATCATAAATACGCACGGCCACGGCGACCACATCGGTGCAAACGGGAATTTCGGCGTGCCGATCTATATACACTCGCTCGACAAAGATTTTCTCGGCGATCCCGACAAGAACATGTCGCGCATGTTCATATTCAGCGTTAAATCACCACCGGCCGCGAGGCTCCTCAAGGATGGCGACACGATCGAAGTCGGCGCGCTTAAATTGACGGTTCTCCATACACCGGGCCACACGCCCGGCTCGATCTCATTAAAGTTAGACGGGATCGTCTTTACCGGCGATACGCTCTTTAATAGCGGAGTGGGCCGGACAGATTTTGATTATGGGGATGAAACGGCGTTGTTAAATTCGATAAAGAATAAACTCATGACGTTGGCGGACGATACGGTCATCTATCCCGGCCACGGAGAAGAATCGACGATAGGCAGAGAGCGGCGCGATAACCCGTTCCTGAGCTGATATGAAACATTTATTGGACGAATTCCTGAATTACCTTACGGTCGAAAGAGGCCTTAGCAAGAATACGATATCGGCCTATAGGACGGACCTCGAGCATTTTATCGGCCGCATGGAAGCTGTCGGGATAAAAGACGTGGGTAAGATAAAGCGGCAGGATATTACAAGCTATATGCTCTATCTAAAAGATAAAGGCATAGGCGCCAATTCGATATCGAGGGCGCTTGTCGCGATAAAGATGTTTTACAGATTTCTCATTCAGGAACACCTCGCCAAAGAGGACGTCTCGGGGGTGATTGAGTCGCCAAAACTCATAAGGGGCCTTCCGGATGTACTGAATATAGATGAAGTCGATAAACTCCTTAGCAAGCCCGACCTCAGGGATAATATAGGAATAAGGGACCGGGCAGTGCTCGAGCTGATGTATGCGACGGGCATGAGGGTCTCGGAGGTGGTGGAGCTTACCAAGGAAGGCGTGAACCTCGATGTCAGTTTTATAAAATGCAGGGGCAAGGGCGACAAAGAGAGGATCGTGCCGATAGGGAAGAAGGCAAAAGAAGCGGTCACGAGATATCTGGAGAAAGTCAGGCCCGGCTTGCTCAAGGGAAAAGAAGACCCGCACCTATTCATATCGCGCTTAGGGAAGAAGATATCGCGGGTCACTTTCTGGAAGATGATAAAACGATATGCGAAACTTGCGCGGATAAAGAAAGATATAACGCCGCATACCCTGCGCCACAGTTTTGCGACGCACCTCCTCGAGCACGGCGCCGACCTGAGGGTCGTCCAGGAAATGCTGGGCCATGCGGATATCGCAACAACTCAAATTTATACGCACATCGACCGCACGCGGTTAAAGTCCATCCATAAACAATTCCACCCGAGGGCCTAATGGAAAATTTTTCGATATCAGAAGTCATCCCCTCTCGGGGCTCATGCCTCGCGGGACGCGAAAGTATAGAATGTGCTGTGTCGAGTGGTTCGCAGGGACGCGCAATTTTCAGCCATGTGAAAATTGCGCTCGGTAAAATTTCTCGTACGCTGCCTCGAAATTTTAACGCCCTGCTCACCACGTCGCCACATCACATTCCTGGTGAGTAAAAAAATGGTTCGGCACGAATCCCTACGGGGATTCCTCCTGCGGTAATCGAAAAATTTTAAAATATGACTTCAATTACACTGACGGCACCTGCGAAAGTAAACCTCTTCCTGAAAATCCTGAACAAGCGTAAAGACGGCTACCATAACATATCTACGCTTTTCGAACGAATTTCGCTCGCGGATACCATTACCATCACAAAACGCCCATCCGGCATAACGGTATCTTCCGATAAATTTATAACCCGCAACCCGAAAGATAACCTGGTTTACAAGGCCGCAGAGCTTATTTTAAAGCACGCCAGGGTCAAAAGCGGCGTACGAATATATATAAAGAAGAATATTCCGATAGCGGCCGGCCTGGGCGGCGGCAGTTCCGATGCGGCAAGCGTATTGATGGGGCTGAACAGCCTATTCAGGTTGAAATTAAAAGAAGGCGAATTGGCCGCATTAGGAAAAAAACTGGGGGCCGATGTCCCATTCTTCCTCTTACAAACGCCTTTTGCGATAGGCCGAGAGAAAGGGGACGTATTAAGTAAGATAAATTGCAAGGCCCGCCTTTGGCACCTAATCATATACCCCGGATTTAAGCTATCCACAAAGGATATTTACGAGGCATTTGACCTATTGACAATTAAAATGAGAGATGTTAAAATACCTCGTTCTTTAAATGGCACCTATGATTATAACTCGCTGGAACGCATGCTCTACAACGACTTAGAACACATAGCGATAGCTAAAAAAATGGTTTTGGGACGTATCGTAGAACGCTTGGCCTCTTATCTTGGCAGGAAGGCTATTGTATCAGGAAGTGGGCCGAGCGTATTTTGTCTGTGCAGGACGAGAAAGGAGGCAATGGCGGCGAAAAGGGAGTTATTTCGAAAAACGCCGGCAGGCGAACGTAAAAGCTGGCAGGTATTGATCGCAGGAACAAAAATTTAGGAGCATGCACATCATGGATATTACCGAAGTAAAAATTTTCTTGAAAGAAGGACAGGATAAAAAATTGAAGGCTTATGCGACGCTAACTTTCGACAGCTGTTTCGTCGTCAGGAATGTAAAGGTGATAGAGGGCAATAAGGGGATGTTCGTCGCAATGCCTTCAAGAAAGATAAAGGACCCGTGCCCAAAATGCGGTTTCAGGAACGCGGTCAGGTCGAAATTTTGCAACCAGTGCGGCTCCTCCCTTCCGGCGCAAGAGCCTAAGGTATTCCAGCCCGGCGACGATATGGTAAGGCAGCCGGAGCATAAGGATATAGCCCACCCGATCTCAGCGGAGTGCAGAGACTATATCCAGAAAAAAGTACTGGAAGCTTACGAAAACGAAAAGAAGGCTTCACCGTCTCAAGCCCCCGCAGCCGTCCATGTAGCTTCACCGCGTGTTGCTGCGCCGCGTGAGACAGAGGAAGATAACGATATAGAGTTATAAAAGAAGTTGTAGGTTGTAGGGTGAAGGGTGTAGGGTGCAAGAAAGACCTTGATAATGTTCGGCCTACAACCTATACCCTATGAACCTACATCACTTATTGCCCGGTGGTGTAAGGGTAGCACACCAGCCTTTGGAGC